>JAAFHH010000539.1 GCA_013297545.1 Alphaproteobacteria bacterium | reverse complement strand
GACATCTATCTGGTTGCCGCAGTCGACTTGGCGGCCGGAGACAAGATTACCGACGGCGGCACCGTTGGCACCGACACCATCAAGCTGACCGGTAACGGGATCTTCCCCTTCGCCGGTTTGGTGCTGGTGTCAGGGATCGAGGCCATCGAAGGAGACGGCGGCAACGCGGATATTCGGTTGGCCGGTGCGCAACTCAATGCGCTGTCTGTCGTCAACGGCGGGACTGGGACGGACCGCATCCTGCTCGATGGCGGCATCTATACCTTGTCGTCGACCACGCTTACGAACATTGACGGGATTATTGGTGCGGTGGTTGCCGACGACCTAACCCTGGGCGTCAACAGCGTGCCAGTCGATATGGGGGGTGGCAACGACACCCTCGGCGGTTCGACCGGTAACGACACGCTGTTCGGCGGGGCCGGTACGGACAGCATCAGCGGCAATGGCGGCACCAACATCATCCTCGGTGATGACGGCGCCGACACCATTTTCGGCGGCGCGCTGGCAGACACGATTTGGGGCGGCAACGACACGCTGGCCAGCGGCTCGTATGCGGATTCGATCGACAGTGGTGCCGGCCAGGATTTCATCATCGGTGGCATCGGCGATGACAGAATTCAGGCCGGTAGCGATCGCGACACCGTGCTCGCCGGCCCCGGCGCGGACAGCGTGGTGGGCGGTGGTTCCAGCGGCGACGTCGTCGACGGTGGCGCCGACAACGACACCATCGAGGGCTCGACCGGTGCCGACACGCTGTGGGGTGGATCGGGCGCCGATACAATCAGCGGCCTTGCGGGTGCTGACATGATCCTCGGTGACGCGGGATCGGACACGGTGAACGGTGGCGGCGGCAACGACACGCTGTGGGGCGGGGCAGATGCGGATCAGTTCCGCTTCCTCTCGAACGCCGATGTGGTGATCGCGGACTGGCAGCCGACGGTGGACCGGATCGGCTCGTCCGATATCCCAACCTTCCTTACCCTGATCGGCACGCCGCAGGTGTTGAGCAATGGCTTGGTCTACACTTATGTCGGTGGCAGCCTGACCGTGATCTTCCAGAGCGGGACGCCGACGGCGCTGGTTGCCGGCGACTTCGTCGCCTAACCCGCCGTCGGCAGCCGGAAGGTGTGGGCTGCCTGCAGTGCCTCCTCATCGGGGGCGACCGCGGGGCCGGCCAGGAAGTCGCAGCCGGCACTGAGCGCTGCCGACAGCTGCGCTGGTGTGGTGAGGCCATGCACCGTGGTGGTCAGCCGCTGGCCGTGCGCGGCCTTCACCCACGCACCCAGGCGGGTCGCCAATACCTCGGCACTGATCGGTGTGTCCTCAAGGTCGAGCACGACGCCAGAACAGCCGGCACGCTGGGCGCGCTCGATGTCGGTCGCGGCGACCGTGCCGCGCACCAGCGGACCCAAGCGCCGCACGGCTTCCGCCAGCTGATCGCTTGGCATGCGGTGGGTCGGATCGCGCAGTTCCACCATCAGGAACCGGCGCTGCACCTCGCTTTGCAGGCGGATCAAATCGATCAGCTTGAAGCCCAAGTGATCGAGCAGGGAGGAAGCGTGGATCGGCACCACCAGCACTGATCGCCCGGCATCCTGGATCAGCCGGCGATGATCAATCAGGCCGAGTGCCAGCACCTGCCGGTCGAGTTCCTGCAGCGAGGGCAGGCCAGGTCCCGTGCGATAGGCGGGTGCCCCTTCGCGCACAGACCCCGTGGGATCGCGGCGGGTCAAGCGCGCCTGAAAGCTCGGCACCACACCCTTGGTGCGAAACCAGAGCGGCCGGAAGTTCACCATCACTTCGGGGCGCGGTGGATCGGCCGCCGGCACCAGATCTGGGATCGGATCGGCGATGCGCGGCGGCGGGACGGGCACGGCCTGGAAGCGCTGGGCGAGTTCCGCCACCGTGGTTGGCATCGCACCCGACGCGCTGCCCTCAAACACCGTCACGGCCGGTGGGATGAAGGTCAGGCTGTCCGACGGGAATTCGCCCAGCAGCAGCTCGCGGATTTCGCGCCCCAGCACGCCCGCTTTGAATGCCGCTTCGGTTTCGGAAAGCTCGGCGAACAAGACCAGAAAGCCACTGTCATCGACCGGCGCCATCACGTCGCTGGCGGCAAGCCGCCGTTCGATCACGCCTGACGCTAGATCCATCGCCCGCTGTGCGACCTGCTGCCAGCGCGCGCCAAAGCGGCGGCGCACGTCGGAGAGATCAATCGTGTGCAGGCGACCCGCAACCACCGGCCGGCGATCGGTCAGCAGCTGGTCGAGGCGGGCTTCGAAGGCGCGGGTCGCGTCCACGCGTTTGGACTGGCGCTGGGCGTCATCGTCCGCTGGCCGCGGTGCCGGGCCAATCGGCTCGGCCTCGAACAGCGCGTCGCTCAGCCGCTGCAGTACGCCTTTGGGCTCGGTTTCTGACACGGCACGCTCCCCCGGAGGCGAAGCATACCTGAAACCCGGGAGAAGTTCACGCCTTGCGGCCGATTTTCGGTTCCGTACCAGCGATCAAGCGGCGGATGTTGGCGTGGTGCTTCAACACCACCAACACGGCGATCACCAACGCGACCTCAGCCCGCAGTGCATCGGCTATATACCAGGCGAGCACCGGTGAAGCGACGACGGCGGTGAGGGCGGCGAGCGAGGAAATCCGAAACAG
>JAAFHH010000538.1 GCA_013297545.1 Alphaproteobacteria bacterium | reverse complement strand
ATCGAGGTTCGGCCCGATCAAGGCGGCCATGAACCGCCGGCTGCTGGCGGCCAACACCCCGTAGGCGACATCGCCGCGCGCCAGCGTGCCGAGCACGGCGAGGCGCACGGCTTGCGCTGGCAGGAGGCTTTTGTCGCGGTACATCAGACGTGCCCTTGGTCCTTTAGCCACTGGTAGGTGTCAGCAAGTGCCAGACCGAAGCGCTGACCCATCTCCTGGATCTCCTCTTCTGAGATGATCAGTGGCGGGCAGAAAGCAATAGCATCGCCCATCGCGCGCACCACGATACCGTGCTGGTGGCCGCACTTCATCAGATAGGGCCCAACCCCGAGCTTGGCGTCAAAGCTCTGATGGGTCGCTTTGTCCGCGACCAGCTCGACCGCGGCGACCAGGCCGACACCGCGCACTTCGCCGACCAGCGGATGGTCGAGGTAAGCGCGCAAGGTCGCTTGCATGATCGGCGCCATCGCGGCTGCGTGGCCGAAAGTATCCCGTTCCCGGTAGATCTTGAGGGTCTCGAGGGCCACTGCGCAGGACATCGGGTGGCCGGAATAGGTGTAGCCGTGGCCGAAGGTGCCGATCTTGCCGGAATTGTCGCGCGCGACTTGGTAGACCCGTTCCGACACCATTACGGCACCGATCGGCGCGTAGGCGGCCGACAAGGCTTTGGCGCAGGACAAGATGTCCGGCTCCATGCCGACGGTGGTCGACCCCCAGGGATTGCCGGTGCGGCCAAAGCCGCAGATCACTTCATCAGCAATCAGCAAGATGTCGTACTTCTTCAAGATCGGCTGGATCTTCGCCCAGTAGGTTGCCGGCGGCACGATCACGCCACCGGCACCCTGCACGGGTTCGGCAATGAAGGCGGCGATCGTATCCGGCCGTTCGCGCTGGATCAGCGCTTCCAGGCTCTCGGCCATCCGGGTCGCGAAATCTTCTTCCGACTCGCCGGGATGCCCGAAGCGGTACCAGTGCGGGCAATCCGTGTGCAGGATGTTGGCGATCGGCAGATCGAAATCCCGGTGGTTGTTCGGCAGACCAGTCAGGCTGGCCGACGCCACCGTGACGCCGTGGTAGCCCTTGATCCGGCTGATGATCTTCTTCTTCGCCGGCCGGCCGAGCGCGTTGTTGTAGTACCACACGAACTTCACCACCGTGTCGTTCGCCTCGGACCCGGAATTGACGAAGAACACTTTCGACATCGGCACCGGCGCCATCGCCAGCAACTGTTCAGCCAATTCAATCGACACGTCCGTGCTCTTGTGCGCGAAGGTGTGGTAGAACGGCAGCTTTAGCATCTGCTGGTAGGCCGCCTCCGCCAACCGGCGTTCGGAGAAGCCGAGCGAGGCGCACCACAGCCCACCCATCGCTTCGAGGTAGCGCTTGCCGTCATCATCAATGACGAACACGCCCTCGCCGCGGGTCATCACCAGCGGGCCCTGCGCTTCGTGCGCCACCATGTTGGTGTAGGGGTGGATGAAGCTTGCGACGTCACGCGCCTGCAAGGAATTGCCGCCGAACGGGGTCATGGGTGCCTCTCCTTCTTCAGCGCAGTGTGGAAGGGAGTGGGGCCGGCTTCAAGCGATTGCATCGCGGGCGACAGGCGGGCAGGGTCGCGCCCATGACATGGCGTTCGCTGCTGACCCCTGCTGATCTGGTCCCGATCACCTTGGATGGTGCTGAGGTCGCCGTGCCACAAGCCGCAACTCTGGCGGCAGCGCTGGTGGCAGCGGGCTTGGATGCGCGCCCGCGCTGCCTGATCGGCACCTGCCAGCAGTGCCGGATGGTGATCGAGGGCCGGGAAGTGCGCGCCTGCCGGGTTGCGCTGACAGCTGGCCTTGCTGTCCGCACTATTGTGGCACCGGCACCAGACGATAGCCGCGCGAGCGCAGACAGAAATCGCTGAGATTCCGCTCTGCATGCCAGCGTTCCATCTCCAGCTCATGGAACGACGGGCGTACGGAGTAGAGCCGCCCATCCCGGCCGCGCACGAAGCGCGGCTGCAGGCTGCTGAACGCGGTCGCCCGGAAGGCTTCCTGGCGGGCGACGTGGTCACACTCTGACGCGTCCTCATTCAAGCGACTCGTGCCGAACTGCGGGTGTTCCAGCCGCATCGGCGTACACGCGGCAAGGCTGATCAGAGCAAGGGCGGCAAGGCAAGCGTAGCGCATGGATAACAGATGGCATGGCGGGGGTGCTTGCAACAGCGCTCAGCCTCTCCATTGCTTGCTTTTAATCTCCATATACCGGATCACTGCCGAGCGGCAGGGACGCGGTAGGAGAGCCGGGTATGAAAGTTGTTATCGTTGACGATTTCGAAACCAATGCCCTGATCGTCAAAGCCTACATGCAGGAACTGACGTCGGTTGAGCCGCTGGTGTTCACCGAAGCGCGCAAAGCGCTGGAATACTGCCTGACCTCCGAACCCGACATGATCCTGGTCGATTACGTCATGCCTGAAATCGACGGCCTGGAATTCATCCGCACGATCCGCGCGCGGCCGGACCTCGACGAAGTGCCGGTGGTGATGATCACCGCGTTCGACCGCCGCGAAGTGCTGCTGCAGGCCCTCGACCTTGGCGCCAACGATTTCCTCGGCAAGCCGCTCGACGAGTTGGAACTGAAGGCGCGCACGCGCAACATGCTGAAGCTGCGCGCCCGCTCG
>JAAFHH010000537.1 GCA_013297545.1 Alphaproteobacteria bacterium | reverse complement strand
CGAAAACTCGTGGCCATCAGGCCCGTGGGTGACGAAGTAAACACCGGTGTGGGCGGCGCGGTCGATCTTCACCGCCTGCGTGTCAATCCCCTCGGCCTGCCAGAGCTCTAGGAAGGACCGGCCGAACTGGTCATCGCCGAGCGCCGTGACGTAGGCGACCCGGGCACCTGAGCGTGCCGCCGCAATCGCTGCATTCGAGGTATCGCCACCATGGCCGAACAGGTAGGTGGGCTCACCGGCGCGGGTCTGGTTGAACTCCGCCAGCGGTTCGCCCAGACACACGATGTCAACGGACATCGACCGGGTCCCCGGCCCTGATCTCAGCGAACAGCTGGCAGCCGCAGCGCGGGCAGCTGATCGAGGGGGTGGTATCGTCGGTCGCCATCACATCGCGCAGTGCGCGGTGGAACGCGGCCTCATCAGCGCATTGGCGCTCAACCGCCGCGATCGTCGGTGCGTCCAGGGTTTCGAAGCGCACGGCGCCAGCTGGGGTCGCCAGTGCGAGGAGGCTGCCAGACACCAAAGCCCGGCGGGAGAGGATGCGGCTCATGGCAGGAGTATACGAAGCCGGCAGCAACGCCGCCATCAGATCTTCAGGCGTTTGAAGATCGCCTCGGGCACATGGGCGATGATGGTCATGATGCCCCACCAGATCCACGGCACGTAGGCGACATCAACCCGGTTGAGCGCGGCCGCCAAGATCGTGCCTGACACAACCGCTGGATCGGCTGCAAAGCCGACCCCGGGCAGACCCCAGGTCATCGCGGTGTCGAGGAAGCCCGGCTTCACGGTCAGCACATGCACACCCGATCGGCCGAGCCGATTGCGCAAACCAGCCGTGAAGGTCGCAAGCCCCGCCTTGGTCGCCCCATAGACATGGTTGCCCAGCCGCCCTCGGTCCCCCGCGACCGACCCGACGACCACGACCGTCCCACTGCCGGCGGCTTCCCAGGCGGGGGCGAGACCCAGCAGCAGGGTCATCGGCGCGGTCAAGTTGACCTCGATCACCTCGGCTGCACGCTTCGGGTCAGCTTCGATCGCGCTCTGTGCTGGCATCACGCCGGCCGCGAAGAACAGATCCAACCGGCCTTCTGCTGCGACCGGCTTCAGGCGCTGGACCAGCAGGGCCACGCCATCGCGGTCGCTGAGATCGCAGCTGTCGACCGTTGCCTGGATGCCGTAGCGCACCTGCAGATCAACAGCTGTGCGGGCGAGATCATCGGTGTCGCGGCCGATCAAGATCACCGACGCCCCGCGTACGGCAACCGTGTGGGCGTAAGCGCGCGCAAGCCCGCTCGACGCGCCGATGATCGCCCAGGTGCGGCCCTGCAGATCGCGCAAGCTGCTCATGCTCTGAGCTCCAGCCGGCGCGCCATGTCGGAGGTGAAGCGCTGGGTCGGATCAACCTCGGCCAACACCGCGCGGAACTGGTCGAGCTTCGGGTACATCGCCCGGATGCTGGCCGGCGATGCCACACTGTCCTTGGCGAGGTAGATGCGCCCACCGGCCTCAAGCGTCATCGCCTCGAGACGCGCGAGCAGCGCCGGCGTCTCATCCCGGTGCGGGAAATCGAGGGCGAGCGTGAAACCGGGGCACGGAAAGCTCATCAGGCCCGGCCCTTCGGCACCCAGGCTTTTCAGCACGGCGAGGAAGGACGCAGTACCAGCCCCGGCAATCGCGGTTAGCATCGCGCGCAGGGCTGTAGGGGCCGTCGCATCGGGCACGACGCATTGGAACTGGTGGAAGCCGCGCTTGCCATAGATCCGGTTCCAATCTTGGATCGCATCGAGCGGGTAGAGAAACCGCTCAACCGACGCCAAACGCTCGCGGCCCTCCGCCGGCACGCGGTGGCGGTAGGCCAGGTTGAACAGCCGCACGGCCGGGGCCGAGAGTGCGAAGGATGGGAAATCGAAGGGGACCCGCTTGGTCTTCGTGCGCTCCGGCGGCAGCACGTCGGCTGCGGGTTCGGCGGTTTCAAGCACGCCGCGGCCAAGCGATGTGCCGGTCGCCAACGCATCGATCCAACCGACCGAATAGCTCGCACCGCGTGCGGCGGTCAGCTTAGCCAGGAAGTCATCCAGATCCGCCACCCGGTCTTCGCGCAGCACCACCGCGTTGGAGGGCACCGGCATCAAAGTGAGGGCGAGGGCCATCACCACCCCGGTCAGCCCCATGCCGCCCACAGTGGCGTTGAAGAGATCGCTGCCTGGCCGCACGCGCCTGACGTCGCCCGAAGCCAGCAAGAGATCAAACCACGGCACATGGGCACCAAAGGCACCCTTGCCATCGTGGTTCTTGCCGTGGACGTCATTGGCGAGTGCGCCGCCGAGGGTCGCAAACCCAGTACCCGGGCTGACCGGCACCTGCCAGCCGCGCGGGCCGAACACGGCCAAAACATCGCGGAAGGTGACGCCAGGTTCGGCGACCAGCACGCCGGTTGCCTCATCGAAGCCCAGCATGCGGTTGAGCCGCGTGGTCAACACCACCGCGCCATGGGCATTGAGCGCCTGATCGCCGTAGGACCGCCCACCGCCGCGCGCGATCAGCGGCGACTGGCCGGCGACCAAGGCCGCCAGCTCTGAGGCCCGTTCCGGCCGGTAGAGGTTGGCGGGTGCGACCGGTGTCCGGCCCCAACCCGCCAGCGTGACCGTCTTCGCCCTCATTTCGCGG
>JAAFHH010000536.1 GCA_013297545.1 Alphaproteobacteria bacterium | reverse complement strand
GCCAGACAAATACGATATGGCCATTTGAGAGGGTGGCAACTGTTGGGTAGTGTTGTTTTCCACTCGTCGTGCTGTTGACAAGAAAATCTGAGCCGACTGCATTTCCCGATACGTCGAATCTTCTAGCGCGAACCCCTGACTGCGAAGTATCGCCGCCTTGTTCGCTTCTGTCTTCCCAACACACAACGAATCCACCATCCGAGAGCCTCGCGATACTCGGGTATGCTTGGTCATTTTGTGTTGTTGTGTTTACAAGAAATTCTGTACCGATCTTTGCTCCAGAAGAATCAAATCGCTGACCGCGAATTCCCGCAGCACTGGTGTCGCCACTTGCTCCAAAAAAATCGTGCCAAACAATAACAAAATCACCTGACAGCAGTGTTGTTACACTGGAGTGATCTTGCGCCTGAGGTGTCTTCGTATTAACGATGAATTCACTACCGATTTTTGCTCCAGAAGTACTAAAAACTTGAGCGCGGATATCTCTAAAATTTGTCGAGTCTGGAATTTCATCGGCGCTTGAATCCCCCCAGGTTACAACGAAGCCTCCAGCATTCAGAGGAGCCGTCGAGGAAAGAAACTGAGTACTACCCGTCGTCGTATTGACCAGAAACTCCAACCCCGATGCCGTCCACGTCATAGCCCACTCCCCCGTGCCGATCACCTCGCGCCAGCATGCCTTCTGGTCACCCTAGCGCGGGAGCATACGATGCTCAAAGGGGCAGATCACTATCTTTCCGCAGTAGGTTACGGATTTTGTTTGCACGCTATGGGAACAAGACTTTCCCATTCCAGCAAATCATTGCAGCCAAGAAATCAACGCCACCACACCGAATACCACAATCACCGCGCCAGAAATCTGGTTCAACCGCTTCAAATGCGGCGCATCGAATTTCTCGGCGACCAGGCGGCTGCCGATCACCAGGAAGCCCCACCAGGCGGCAGCCCCGAGTACAATACCGGTTAGTAATACACTCGCATCGATCCGCGCGATTTCGGTGTGGACGAGGCCGGATCCGGCGAGCAAGGCGGTCAGGCCGAGGATGGTGAACGGGTTGGTGATCGTCAGCGCCAGCGCGGTTGCAAGCGCGCGCGCGAGGCTGCCAGCGTCGCCGCCGGCACTGGCGGGCGGGGCGCGGCGCATGGTGACGATGCCGATCGCGATCAGCACCACGCCGCCAATCAGCTGCAACGGGTCAACCCAGGCGAGCAACGCGTCCGCAATCGCGGCGATGCCGAAAACCACGATGGCGGCGAAAATCGCATCCGCCAGCACAGCGCCGAGGCCCGTCGCGACGCCATGCGCCGTGCCGCGGGTGATGGTGCGGCGGATGCACAGCACGGCGACCGGCCCAACCGGTGCCGCCACCGCGATGCCGACCAGCAGTCCCTTCAACAGCAGCAGCATACTGGCCGTGATCGTCAAACGGTGAGCCCTCGACATCGCCAGCAACGGCGGACGTGTGGCGATACACCACGCGGGCGTTCAAGAAAAGCGTGGGCTGCCATGCATCCGCTCGCCTTTCGCCAGCGAATATCGCAGCATACCCTCTCTGCACCGCGGATGGATGACAATGGCCAACGATGGCGGCCTGCTCGGCCAAGTGAAACAGAAGCTGATCGACAGCAAGAAGAAGTGGGCCGAAGACGGCCGCTTGCTGACCGGCAAGGCCGGCATGAAGGGCCGCGACCGCCTGCCGCCCGGCCAGCACGAGGTGAAGAACTGGCCGGTGCTCGATCTCGGTGTGCAGCCAAAACTCGATGTTTGGGATTGGAAGCTCACGGTTGATGGGCTCGTCACCAACAAGCTCTCCCTGACGTTCCAGGATCTGCTGGCGCTGCCACAGGCCGAAGATGTCTCGGACATCCATTGCGTCACCGCCTGGTCGCGCTACGACAATCGCTGGGTGGGCGTGAAGACGCAGGATCTCTTGGCGAAGGTCGAACCCTTGCCGACCGCCAACTACGTCGTCTGCCACGCCTACGATGGCTACACCACCAACCTCAGGCTTGATCACTTCGCGGCCGACGATGCGCTGCTCGCCCATTCGTGGGAGGGCAAGCCGATTACCCGGGAGCATGGCGGGCCGGTGCGCATGGTGATCCCGCGCTGGTATTTCTGGAAATCCGCCAAGTGGATCAAGCGCATCGAGTTCTGCGCGACTGATAAGCTCGGCTTCTGGGAAAACCGTGGCTACCACAACCAGGGTGATCCGTGGACCGAACAACGCTATTCGAGAGATTAGCGCCATGACCGATCGTATGCCGCCGCTCGAGGCTTCGGCGATGACGGACGCTCAGCGCGCAGCCGCCGAGGCGTTTGCGGCCGCGCGCGGCACACCGGTGTTCGGGCCGTTCGTGCCGCTGTTGCGCTCGCCCGAGCTGATGCCGCGCCTGGCCGCTGTTGGTCAGCACTGCCGCTATGGCAATGCACTCGGCAGCCGGCTGGCGGAATTCATCGTGCTGCTGGTCTCGCGCCGGTTCAGCGCGGACTTGGAATGGGACATCCACGCCCCGATCGCGGAACGCGCCGGGGTTGCGGCTGCAACGATCGCAGACATCAAAGCCGGGCGCCGTCCGGGCGCGATGGCAGCCGACGAGGCGCTGGTCTATGACACGGTGGAAGAACTCTGGCGCCACCACGGCCTGTCGGATGCGACCTACGCCGCGGTGGTCC
>JAAFHH010000535.1 GCA_013297545.1 Alphaproteobacteria bacterium | reverse complement strand
CGAGGAGGGAAGTTAGACCTTGGACCTGCACCGGCTTCCAGAGCGCGAGGCCCGATGCGATCGCCAGCACCAACACCGCGGCGATGCCGAGATAGAAAAGCCGCTGGATGCCGTTGTAGACGCCATCCACGTGGCCAAGCTTAAATCGCATGGTTTGGCGAAGGTCCGACCACACTCCGCCGATCGACAGCGGCAGCAGCGCCGGACCACCGCGCCGCGCCACCAAGCGCAGGGCGAGGTAAACCACAAGGTTGCAGGCGAACAGCCACATGGCCGCGAAATGCCACAGCAGCGCGCCTGTAAGGCTACCGCCAAGGGATAGCCAATCCGGAAACCGGATCGGATAGAAAGGGGACGCGTTGTAGATCTGCAGTCCGCTTGGGATCAGGATCAGCACCGCGATGGCATTCAGCCAATGCAGCAGCCGCAAGACCCCACCATGGATCACGCGTCCCGCGTTCGGGGTGGGTGTCATAGGATATTCTCCTCCGCCGCGGTGGAGGCGGCGAGCCGCCTCCACGATGCCCTCAAGGTCAGACCGGCGGCAGGCGGCCATCGAGGCCGATACCGATGAGGCCGCTTGAGATCGAGCCATCGGCCGCGCGGGTGGCAAATGCCACCGCCTGAGCACCGACCACCAGCAGCGCGCGGTCGACGACGGCAAAGGTGCGAATGTGGGTCTGGGGTGTGACCGACAGGCTCTGCGTCTGGCCATCCCGGCCGAACCGGACCGACAATTGGCGAGTGCCGTCGGGGCCAGGGGTGAACTGGGCCACGGTCGCGTTCGTCATGCGGCTGTTCGGGCCGAGGTCCCAGCCCTTGGTCCCTTCATTCAGGCCGCGCATCTGTTCGGGAAACACGATCAACGACAAAGCGCGAAGCGATCCATCGGGCAGCTGGGTGGAGGCGGCGGCGATGTAGGCGTTGGAGGCAACATCCTCCAGACGGATCGGCGTGTAACCGAGCACGGTGTGGTTTGCACCGAGCTTCACCATCACGCTCTCGCCGGCGCCGGTTTGGATGGTCAGCGCCTCCGCCGTGATCGCCGTTACAGTGCCGCGCACGCGCAAGGTGTTGTCGGTTTGAGCGAGGGCTGGGCCGGCAGCAGCAAGTGCGGCTGCAAACGCAACAAGTCGGGCAAATCGGATCATGGGGATCGTCCTTCCAAAAGCATCCGAGGGGTGGATGCAGGGTGTGGACGGCATCGCTACGCTCTGGGCGCGCCAGCGGATATCGGGCAAACACCCGAGGGACGGGCGTGGCCCTAGCTGTCACGCTCCGCAGTCTGTTCGACCATCCCGGCACCCGAGACACGCATGATCACCCGCACCGAAAGCTTGCTCACTGAAACCGTTGGCGTGCTTGCTTTCGCAGGCGACCTCTCAATGGGGCAGCCGGTTGATCATTCGCCGCGCACGGCGCTGCTGGCCGCACGGCTGGCAGCGGCGGCTGGGTTTGACCGCGGTCTGCAAGCCGGCTGCGCCCGCCTTGGTCTCATCCGCTGGGTCGGCTGCACCGGCAATGCGCGGGAATTCGCTGATCTTTTCGGCGACGATATCGCCGGCCGTGCTGCCCTGATTGCGAACCAAAACCCGTTCATCTCCAGGCCGCATCCAACCGCGCCGCTGGCGAGCGTGATCACGCCGCTCGCCCGCGCGCACTGCGAGATGGCGCGCGAGATTGCCCGCGATCTTGACCTTGGCGTCCTCGTTGCCGCTGCGACAGCGGATCTGTTCGAATGGTGGAGTGGCGGCGGGTTTCCAGCCGCCAAATTCGGCGAGGCGATCGACCCGCACGCCCAGCTCGTCGCGCTTGCGGGCGATGTTGACGTGTTCGTTCGCACCTATGGCCTCGCGAAAGCGCTCGCCCTCATCGAGTCGCGCTCTGGCGAACGCTACGACCCGGCCCTGGTGCGCGAGGTTGTCCGCGGCGCACCAGCCTGGTTGCTCGCGCTCGCAGAGCTTGAGCCGTGGCCGGAGTCTGCTGTGGCCGCACAGTTGCCGGATCAACCCTCGACAGTGACCCTTGCGGAAGCTGCCAGCCTGATCGGCGACGTCGCGGATCTCAAGCTGCCGCAGGCGGCCGGTGCCGGGCGCCGGATCCGTGCGCGCGTCGCCTCAGCCGCGCCTAGACTTGGGCTCAGCCTGCCTGACGTACAGGCGCTGGAGCAGGCGGCGAGCGTCCATGCGCTCGGCCAGGTGAGCGTTCCAAACGCTACCCTGGAGACGACACGCCCGCTCAGTGAGGCGGAATGGGAGCAGGTACGCCTGATCCCCCATTGGACCGTGCGAGCGCTGTCCCGGGCGCCGGCGCTCGCCGCAGCGCAAGCACTCGCAGGACAAGCGTTTGAGCGGCTGGATGGATCGGGGTTTCACCGCGGGCTCGGTGCGGCGAGCCTCAGCCCAGCTGCCCGGTTGCTCCAGAGCGCGGTGCTGGTTGAGGCGATGAGCAGCGGCCGGTGCTGGCAGCCAGCGCTGGCGCCGCACCCCCGGCAGGTGCAGCTGCGCCGGCTGGCCGCTGCCGGCGTGCTCGACGCAGAAATCCTTAGCATCGTTCTGCGCAGCGACATGGACACCGCGGGCACAGTCAGAGAGGACCCGACCCCCCAGCTGCTGACGGCACGAGAGCGCGATGTGCTGCGGCTAATTGCGACCGGCCTGTCCAACAAGCTCATCGCCCGCGCGCT
>JAAFHH010000534.1 GCA_013297545.1 Alphaproteobacteria bacterium | reverse complement strand
CAGCACGCCCTTCGCCCTGCCGGTGCCAGCGGTCGCGATCGTCCACACCGGCCATTGGCGCTGGCAGAGTGATCGTGGCTCGGTCGATCTCGGGCCCGGCGATACGTTCAGCATCCCCGTTGGCGTGACGGCTACCCTCGACCAGAGTGCCGGTGCCGGCACGCTCTGGCTGGTGACATCTGGCGACGATCTCCTCGCCCAAGCTTAGGATTGTGCCGATGCGGTCAACGACGCGGATTCTCACCACCCATGTCGGCTCGATGCCGCGGTCCAAGGCCGTGACCGAACTGGTCTATGCCGAGGAATTGGACCAGCCGATCGACGCGGCGGAGTACCAACGCGAGATCTCGGGTGCAGTCCACGATATCGTGGCGCGCCAAGTGGCGGCCGGCGTGGACCTGGTCAGCGATGGCGAGATGTCGAAGCTGTCCTACGCGACCTACATCCGCCACCGGATGACCGGGTTCGAAGGCGATAGCCCGCGGCGCACACCGCAGGATCTGGAAGACTTTCCAGCCTACGCCCAGCGCGCTGCCAAGGGTGGGGCGACCCCGACCTATCGCCGGCCGCGCTGTGTCGCGCCGATCACCGTGAAGTCCATGGCGCCGTTGGAGTTGGATCTGGCGAATTTCTCGAGCGCAGTCGCGGCCGCGAAGCCAACCGGTGCGTTTATGAACGCGGCGTCGCCCGGTGTCATCGCGCTGTTTCAGCCCGATGACTACTACGGCGATCACGAAGCGTACTTGAGCGCGATTGCAGCGGCGATGCGGCCCGAATACCAAGCGATTGTCGCAGCGGGTTTCCTGTTGCAGATCGATGCGCCGGACCTCGGCGTTGGCCGCCACATGATGTTCAAGGATCGCAGCGATGCAGCGTTTCTGGAGATGGCGGCCCTGCACGTGCGGGTGCTGAACCAGGCGCTCGCCGGTATCCCGCGCGACCGGGTGCGCTTGCACATCTGCTGGGGCAACTATGAAGGCCCCCACACCCGCGATATCCCCTTGGCGACCATCCTGCCGACAGTGTTGCAGGCGAACATTGGGTACTTATCCTTTGAAGGGGCAAACCCACGCCATGCGCATGAATGGCGGGTGTTCCAGGATACCAAACTGCCGGATGATCTGGTGCTGATGCCCGGCGTGCTCGATAGCACCAGCAACTTCGTCGAACACCCGGAATTGATCGCCGAACGGATCGAACGCTACGCCGGCATCGTCGGGCGCGAACGGGTGATTGCGTCGTCCGACTGCGGGTTTTCCACCTTCGCCGGCTTCGGCGTGGTCGACCCCGACATCGTGTTCGCCAAGCTTGGCGCCATGGCAGAAGGGGCCCGCATCGCGTCCAGCCGGCTGTGGCGGTGAGCGTGCTGACGGCCCGCGATGGCACCCCGGTCGCGGGTGAGACCGACAGCCGCTATTGGCTCAGCGGTCGCGGGCCGCGGGATCGCAACATCCTGGCCGGCTTCGATCCGGACTACCGCGATTTCGTCGATTACATCCTGCGCTGCACCCACAAGATCTGGGAAAGCCGCGGGCTCGGCCTGATTGAGAGCCACTATTCGCCCACCACCACCTTGTGGACCAGCGGCGGGATCGTGACGGGTGACCGCGCCGTGATCGCGAACACCGCGGCCACCTTGGCGGCCTTCCCAGACCGTGCGCTGCTCGGCGAAGCCGTGGTGTGGACCGGCGATGACACTGAGGGCTGGTATTCTTCGCACCGGATCTTGTCGACCCAAACCCACCTCGGGCCCTCTGATTGGGGACCGGCGACCGGGCGCACAGCACTGGTGCGCACGATTGCGGACTGCTGGTGCGTCGCCAATCGGATCGAGCGGGAATGGCTGGTGCGCGACAACCTCGCGGCCGTCCTTCAGCTCGGCCTCGACCCGTGGGCGGTGGCCGCTGCCCAAGGCTGGGCGCCATCAGAGGCGTTTTCGCTCTGGCGGGAGGCGGAATGGCAGCGCGTGACCTCCGGGCTGGCAGCACCGACGCGCGGTCCTGCGACGCAGACCGAGGCGATGGTGGCCGATGTCTGGCAGCAGGCCTGGGACCAGCGCCGGCTCGACCGATTGGCCGACGCCTACGCCGGCCATGTCGAAATTCACGCACCCGGGCTCAAGCGCTTTGCCGGCATCCGTGCCTTGCAGGGGTTTATTTTGGAGACCTTGGCGCCGATGCCGGACGCGCGCTTCGCGATCGACCATGTCGCGAGCGTGCCTTACGGCGAGGGCGTCGATGTCGCGCTGCGCTGGACGCTCGCGGGCACGCACACCGGTCTTGGCCTCGGTGCACCCAGCGGTGCGCGCCTGCACCTGATTGGCTGCAGCCACGCGCGCGTGCTGAACGGGGTGATCGACGAGGAATGGATCGTCGCCGACATGCTCGCCCTCTACCGCCAAATCGAGGGGGCACGGGCATGAAGCGCCTGTCGGATGCCACATCGGTGCTGACCAGTTGGTGGCGGGAGCGCAATCCAGCCGTGCTGGCGCGCGCGGTCTCGCACCGCTGTCTGTGGCACACGCCGGCCGCGACGATTGCGGGGCGCGAGGCGATCTTGAACCGGGCGACGGCGCTGTTGGCGGGCACCGCGGCTGAGCTCACGCTCGAGGCCGCAGCCGCGTCGCGCGATCCAGCGCGCGGCGCGCTCGATGTCGCACTCGGCTACCGGATTGGGGATCAGCAGCA
>JAAFHH010000533.1 GCA_013297545.1 Alphaproteobacteria bacterium | reverse complement strand
CCCTGAAGCTGCGCCTCATCGAGCCGCGCGCCCTTAAGCTGCGCCCCAGAGAGCGACGCGCCCTGAAGCTGCGCACCTGTTAGATCGGCGCGCCGCAGGTCGACGCGGTCAAGCTGTGCATGGCGCAAGTCTCGGCCGCGCAGCACGCGCGTGCGAGAGATCGTCGCCAATGCGCGATCCACATTGTCGTTGAAAGCCTTACGTTCGTCCGATGTTAAGAAATCCTCGTCGAGAAGCACGAGGTTGCGTGATAACGCGCTGCTTGGCCGCTGAGTAACACTGTTCACCGGACCGTCGAACATCCATTCCTGGAATGCTGCAAGTGCGGGCGATACTTGTCCGTGCCCGAGGGCGATCCGCCAGTCTGGCTTTGAAGGTCGGGGAAAGGCCAGCCTTTGGACTGCGCTACTCTGCTCGCCCGGAATTGTTGCCGAGATCCAGGCGAAGACCAGCAGGGCACCGCTGAGAGCGAACGCTACGCCGCCACTCCAGCACCACCGTGATTTGAGCCATCCGGTTTGGCGTGGCCAGAGCCACCACAACAACAACAGATCAAGGCTCAGCAGTCCCTGATGCCCACGCGTCAGCCAACCATCGTGATACGGCAAGAAGCGAACCTGAATGAACAGCAGTAACAGCAATGGAGCAACCGCGAGCGTTGACCACACCATGACCCGCAGTGCGAATGCTCTGCTGCCAAGACGCCGGCTTACCAGCATGCCAACCACGGGAAACTGGTCCAAGCGGCGCAGCATATCGGCAAGGGCCGCCCGATCACCCTTGGCCGCCACCTCCGCTGCCTCGAAAAACGCCTTAAGCTTGAGCGTGAGCTGATCAACCTGCGCCAGCAGATAAAAGTGCAGCATCAAGAAAATCACCGGCGCTGCAGCATAGAAGCCAAGCAGCGGAATCTGCACCTGCAGGATTGGCACCTGCACCGGTTCTTCCAGGAACAGCACGCGGTGCGTGGTGGAGCCGACGATCGCGGCCAAGGTCACCATGATGGTGACGAAGAAGAACCACTGCCCCGCGTCGCGCTTCGCCGCCTCGTTCACCGCGTCGGCGAGCGCCTTCAGATCCGGCTTCGGTGCCTCAGGCACATAGGGTATTGTACTCGGCTTCGTGTAGCGCATGCGCGGAAACCCTATACACTGTAGGGCTTAAAGCCAAGCCAGTTCGCCTACCCTGCAGTGCAATTGCCGCCGATCCCGAAACGTCAGCATCGGCGCCGCTGAATCAGGTGCTCCGCGTCCAAGATATTATCTGTTCATCGCTACAGGAAATCGGCTTTGTGTCGTATGATGCTAACATAATGCCCACCCCCCACCTCCCCACCGCCGCTGTCCACCACGCCCTCCGCCAGCTCGGCACTGATGTCGCCGATGCGCGCAAGCGGCGGCGGCTGACCATGCAGATTGTCGCGGACCGCGCGTTTACGTCGCGGGCAACGGTGCAGCGGGTGGAGGCGGGCGATCCGGGAGTGGGGATTGGCATCTACGCCTCGGTACTGAATGCGCTGGGTCTGCTTGATCGGCTGGCGCGGCTGGCGGAGATCGGGGCGGACCCGGTTGGCCTCGCCCTCGCGTCGGAGGCGCTGCCGAAGCGGGTGCGGCTGGCGAAGGTGCGGCCATGACGGATATCGCGGTCGATATCGCGCTGGCGGACGGCACCGTGCCGGTCGGGCGGCTGCGGCGGCACGCGAGCCGCCGCGGGGAGATCACGACGTTTGAGTATCTGCCGGAGTGGCTAACCCATCCTGCGCGGTTTGCGGTGGACCCGGCGCTGCCGCTCGGCCCCGGCAGCTTCGCGCCAGCGGCGGGGCGGGCAGGATTTGGGGCGTTTGGCGACTCGGCGCCGGATACCTGGGGCCGGCGGTTGATGCAGCGGGCGGAACGGCAGGCGGCAACCGCCGCTGGCCGGTCCGTGCGCACGCTGTCGGAGGCGGACTATCTGCTGGGCGTGACCGACATCGCGCGCATGGGGGCGCTTCGGTTTCGGCTGCAGGGCGCCTCACAGCACCTCGCCCCAGCGCCAGGCGGGGTGCCGAGCTTACTGGAGCTCGAAGCGTTGCTACAGGCGACCGACCGGATTGCCCGTGATGAGGCGGATGCGCACGATCTGCGCCTGATCCTCGCCCCCGGTTCCTCGCTCGGCGGGGCGCGGCCGAAGGCGTCGGTGCTGAACCGCCATGGCACGCTCGCGATCGCCAAGTTTCCGAAGCATGACGATGACTACCCGCTGGAGCGGTGGGAGGCGGTGGCCCTCACCCTCGCCGTCGCAAGCGGCATCACCGTCGCGCGTCACCAGCTGGTGACGGTCGCGGGCCGGCCAGTGCTGATCTCCGACCGGTTCGACCGGGTGGGGGAGCAGCGCATCCCGTACCTCTCTGCTATGGCGATGCTGGGGGCGGCGGATGGGGTTGCGATGAGTTACCCGGACATCGTTTCCCAGCTGCAGCGCGTTGGGGCGGATGCGCGGGCTGATGCGGCAGAACTCTACCGGCGCGTGGTGTTCAGTGTGCTGGTGTCCAACGTCGATGATCACCTGCGCAACTACGGGTTTCTGCGCCAGAGCCCGGGCGGCTGGCGCCTGTCACCAGCGTTCGATCTGAACCCGACGCCAACCGATCTGAAGCCGCGGGTACTCAGCACCGCGATCGACTTGGCGGATGCCACCTGTTCGCTGGATCTGCTTG
>JAAFHH010000532.1 GCA_013297545.1 Alphaproteobacteria bacterium | reverse complement strand
CAGCAGCAAGGCGCGCAGATTGTCGATCGGATCGTGCTGATCGCGCATCGTCTGCACTTCTTCCTTGGAGCGGTACTTCGCCGGATCGGACATCGAGTGGCCGCGGTAGCGGTAGGTCATCATCTCCAGGATATAGGGGCCTTTGCCGGCCTTGGCGTGACCAACCGCGATCTCGGCTGCCTCATGCACCTTCAGCACATCCATACCGTCGACCTGCATGCCGGGCACGCCGTAGGCGATCCCGCGCTGCGCCAATTCCTGGCCGGCCGAGGCACGCTCTTGCGAGGTGCCCATGGCGTACTTGTTGTTCTCGATGATGAAGATGCAGGGCAGCTTCCAGAGTGCCGCCATGTTCAGCGACTCGTACACCTGGCCCTGGTTGACCGCGCCATCACCCATGTAGGTCAGGCACACATTCGCCTTGCCGCGGTACCAGTGCGCCATCGCGATGCCGGCCCCTAGCGGCACCTGCGCACCGACGATGCCGTGGCCGCCATAAAAATTCTTTTCCTTGGAGAACATGTGCATCGAGCCGCCCTTGCCACGGCTGTAGCCGCCGGACCGACCGGTCAATTCCGCCATCACGCCTCTCGCATCCATGCCGCACGCCAGCATGTGGCCGTGGTCGCGGTAGGAGGTGATGACGCAGTCATCGGGGGTGAGGGCCGCCTGCATGCCGACCACCACGGCTTCCTGGCCGATGTAGAGGTGGCAGAAGCCCCCGATCAACCCCATGCCGTAGAGTTGGCCCGCGCGCTCTTCAAAGCGCCGGATCAGCAGCATGTCGCGGTAGTAGGCTTTCAGCACGGCGACCGGGGGGACCCCGGGCGCTGCGGCGGCTTTCGCCGTCTTGGTCGTACGGGCACGCTGCGTCGCCATTGTCTCCACCCCAGCAATCGCTGGTCCGCTGATGATGACGCGGACCCTTGGGCGGACACCTAGCGGGGGAGCGGTCGATAAACAAGGCTCCCCAGCCGGAATTCATGGAAAATTTCGTGCTCGGGTGGAACGCGATTTCGCGAGGCAGAACGCACCTGCGTTGTGCACCTGCGAACAGAACGCTCGACAATGACACAAAGGCCCAAGCGGGCCTCGGGTCTGCCCTAGGGGCGCTGCAACATGACGATGACTTCGTCGCGCTGGGCCAGATTCAGCATCAACCGCGCCCGTTCATCGACCATGTCGCCATCCAGGCCAGCGCGCTGCATCAGCGCGACGCGGCGCTCATAGAGATCGCGATCAGCCTTGATCAGGTCAGCCGTCAACGTGGCCTTCGCCAGTTCGCGCTCAAGTCTGAGATAGGCAAACAGGCCGCGATCGCCCTGTAGGGCGTGGTAGCCGAAGTAAACCAGCAGCAACCCGCCAAGCAGGGGCGGGAGAACCAGGGCAGCGCCGCGGCGCAAGATCTCGGTCGGGCTCACGGGCGAATCGAATCACATGGGCGATTCGCCGTCAAACACTTCGTTATCGGTGCGCCAAGAAATCGTCGAGCGCTGAGAGATCACCGTGCAGGCGGGCGATCCGCGCAGCCCCCAGTGCGGCGACCAAGTCTGCTTCAAGATCCCGCTTGATCCGGTCCGCATCGGCGAGGGCTGCCCTGCCCTTGGCCGTGTAGGCGACGATCCGGCGCCGGCTGTCCCTGAGATCGATCTCGCGCTCCAGCACACCCGCCGCCACCAGCTCATCGATCGCTTGCTGGGCTGCCTGCTTGGTTAGGCCTAGGCGCTCTGCGATTGCGGTCTGCGGTGTGCCGGCGCGGTCGAGCACGGCCAACAAGCGCGCTTGGGCGCGACCATACCAGCTGTGCCCGGCTCGCTGCATCGCCGCTTGGAACTGCTCGCCCCACGCGGCACTCGCGCGCCACAAGGCCCAGCCCAAATGCTCCGGTAGACTTTCGTCAAGTGACTTGACCACTTTAGTCGGCCTCGCTATTCGTCAAGCGACTTTACGATAGCGTACGCCCGGAGCCTAGCCATGATCCCGCTCACGGGTTTCCGCCACTGGATCGATATCGGCCGCGGCACCGACGCGATCCTCAGCTTCGAAACCGCCGCGGTCGTGCACTTGCTGCTGCCCGGCGCGCCGAAGGTGCTGACGGGGACCTGGCGTAAGACCGCGGACGGCATCCAGCTCACGTGGCATGGCGGACCAACCAGCCTGTGGACGATCGCCGAGCCAGCAGCCGGACAGTTCGTGTACATCGAGGTCACGAGCACGGGTGATGTCGTTCGCGGGTACGTGACACGGATTGCGCACAGCGATCCGACGCGGCTTAGGTCTTAAGAGCGCGCGCTAACCGAACCGACCACGCGCGCCAGCCCAGCACCGCCAGCACCAAGAACACCGCGTACAGCGCCGCCGTCACCCACAGGTCCTGCGACCAGAACAGCACGATGCTGACGGTGTTGCACACGACCCAGAGCACCCAATTCTCGATGAACCGGCGCGCCTGCAACAGCTGAGCAACCAAGGCCACACCGGTGGCCGCAGCATCGGTGAACGGCACCGGGCTATCAGTCCCCAGCGACAGAATGCTGCTGATCAGGATCACCGCGCCCGCCACACCCGCCAGCGCCAACAGCACCTGAGGGGAGGATAGGCGGCGCGGTTCAATCTCGCCTGCCGCTTCCCGGTGGGCGTGCCAGTGGCGCCAGCCCTCGATCTGCACCGCGATGAAGAACAGCTGCAGCCCAGCACTGGCGTAGAGGCTGGCGTCAAAAA
>JAAFHH010000531.1 GCA_013297545.1 Alphaproteobacteria bacterium | reverse complement strand
GCGTCGAAGTGAAGGCGCCCGGCATCATCCCGCGCAAATCCGTGCATGAGCCGATGCAAACCGGCTTGAAGGCGATCGACAGCTTGGTGCCGATCGGCCGGGGCCAGCGCGAGCTGATCATCGGTGACCGGCAGACCGGCAAGACCGCGGTGGCGATCGACACGATCTTGAACCAGAAGGCGATCAACGCCAGCGGCGACGAATCGAAGAAGCTCTACTGCATCTACGTCGCGATCGGCCAAAAGCGCTCGACCGTGGCACAGATCGTGAAGACGCTGCAGGATTTCGGCGCGATGGATTACTCCATCGTCGTCTCGGCCTCGGCCTCGGAGCCGGCACCGCTGCAGTTCCTGGCGCCCTACACCGGCTGCACCATGGGCGAATACTTCCGCGACAACGGCATGCACGCGCTGATCATCTATGATGATTTGTCGAAGCAAGCGGTCGCGTACCGCCAGATGTCCTTGTTGCTGCGCCGTCCGCCGGGTCGTGAAGCGTACCCGGGCGACGTGTTCTACCTACACTCCCGCCTGCTGGAACGCGCGGCGAAGATGGGTGATAAGGCTGGCAACGGCTCGCTGACTGCCCTGCCGGTGATTGAAACCCAGGCAGGCGACGTGTCGGCCTACATCCCGACCAACGTGATCTCGATCACCGACGGCCAGATCTTCCTCGAAACCGAACTGTTCTATAAGGGCATTCGGCCGGCCATCAACGTCGGTCTGTCGGTCAGCCGTGTCGGTTCGGCCGCGCAGATCAAGGCGATGAAGCAGGTCGCCGGCCGCATCAAGATGGAACTCGCCCAGTACCGCGAAATGGCGGCGTTCGCGCAGTTCGCCTCCGACCTTGACCCCGCGACCCAGCGCCTGCTGGCGCGCGGTGCGCGTCTGACTGAGCTGCTCAAGCAAGGCCAGTTCCAGCCGCTCGCGGTGGAAGAGCAAGTCGCGGTGATCTTCGCGGGTGTGCGTGGCTACCTCGACAAGGTCGCGACCGGCGACGTGGTGCGCTGGGAAGCCCAGTACCGCAGCGAATTGAAGGCGAAGGCGCCGGATATCCTCGCCGCGATCCGCGATGACAAGGAAATCAAGGCGCCGACGGAAGAGAAGCTGAAGGGCTTCCTCGACCAGTTCCTGCGCACCTTCGCGTAACCCGGCCAATGCGGCGTAGCGAAGGGGGCCTGGCATGCCGAGTTTGAAGGACCTGCGGATGCGCATCCGCAGTGTCAAATCAACGCAGAAGATCACCTCGGCCATGAAGATGGTCGCAGCTGCCAAGCTGCGCCGGGCGCAGGAACAGGCTGAAGCGGCGCGCCCCTATGCAGCGCGCCTTGGCCAGATGATTGGCTCGCTTGCTGGTGGCTTCGGCCCGGGCGAAGCGCCGCCGATGCTGGTTGGCAATGGCTCTGACGCGCATCTCGTCATGTTTGCCTCGGCCGACCGGGGTTTGTGCGGCGGTTTCAACACTTCGATCGTGCGCGAAACCCGCGCGATGGTGCGCGAGCTGCAAGCCGCCGGCAAAACCGTGAAGCTGTTGGCGATCGGTCGCAAGGCACGCGACGTGCTGCGCAAGGAACTCGGCCACCTCTACGTCGATCAGATCGACTTCATCGGCAAGAAGCGGATCGGCTTTGCCGACATCGAGCCGGCAGCGACCCGCGCGCGCCAGATGTTCGATGCCGGCGAAGTGGGCACCGTGACGATCATCTACGCCCGCTTCAAATCTGCGATCTCGCAGGAAGTGACGCGGCGTCAGCTGATCCCGGCGACCATCGAGACCACGGTCGTCAAGCCTGTGGTCACGGGTCCGCAAGCCCTTTATGAATACGAACCAGACGAGGAACAAATCCTCCAAGCGCTGCTGCCGCGCAATTTGAGCGTGCAGATCTATACAGCGATCTTGGAGAATCTGGCCTCTGAACACGGCGCACGGATGACCGCGATGGACAACGCGACCCGCAACGCCGGTGACATGATCAACAAACTGACCCTCAACTACAACCGCCAGCGCCAGGCTACCATCACCAAGGAGTTGATTGAAATCATCTCCGGTGCTGAAGCGGTTTGATCAGGAGACTGGGCGAGATGAACAATAACATCGGCCGCATCACTCAGGTTATCGGCGCGGTCGTCGACGTCCGGTTCGACGCCGACTTGCCTGCCATCCTGAATGCCTTGAATGTGCAGCACGAGGGCAAGACCCTGGTGCTCGAAGTAGCGCAGCACCTGGGCGAAAGCACCGTGCGCACGATCGCCATGGACACGACCGAAGGTCTGGTCCGCGACATGCAAGCGACCGACACTGGCGCGCCGATCATGATGCCGGTGGGTCCGGAAACGCTCGGCCGCATCTTGAACGTCGTCGGTGAGCCGATCGACGAGCGGGGCCCGGTTGGTCACACCAAGTCGCTGCCGATCCACCGGGCAGCGCCGGCATTCACCGATCAGTCGACGGAACAGCAGATCCTGGTCACCGGCATCAAGGTGGTCGACTTGCTCGCCCCTTACGCCCGCGGTGGTAAGATCGGCCTGTTCGGCGGCGCCGGTGTCGGCAAGACCGTGACGATCATGGAATTGATCAACAACATCGCGAAGGCGCACGGCGGTTACTCCGTGTTCGCGGGTGTGGGTGAGCGGACCCGTGAAGGGAACGATCTCTACCACGAAATGATCGAATCCGGCGTTATCAAGACCGACGGCCCAGGCTCCAAGGCTGCCCTGGTGTATGGCCAGATGAACGAGCC
>JAAFHH010000530.1 GCA_013297545.1 Alphaproteobacteria bacterium | reverse complement strand
ATCGCCCGCAGCCGCCAACCTGTCGCCAATCCTGTTGTGACTGACGGAAAGGTCCCGCTGCCACTCGGTGTTGCCGGGATCAGATGCTGCCAGCGCAAAGACGATGGCATGCCAGGTCTGGCCAAGCTTGAGTGCCAGGCTAACGACGTTGGCGCCCAGCTGCCGCTCGCCTTGGTCTATCGCAGTACGGGCCGTGAGATAGCGCAGATGGTCGGTGCCGATCCAGGAGGCGAGCTCAGCGCACACCCGATCCGCCAGATCTTCGGCCTGCTGGCGACTGTTGCCCCACAGCTGCAGCGGCAGGGTGAGCAGCGCGGTGATGCCGGGTTCCGGATCAGCTGCATCGAGCCAGTTCCACCCCGCCTGCGCCAAGCGCTGCAGGTCGCCGGCGTCCCGCGTTGGCGGGTTCTGCAGCCAGGCGAGCAGCCGCCCGCGCAGCGCGGTGTCAAGTCTTGGGTTGCCACCGACGCGCAACCCGTCCGCCCAGAGGAGTACCTTGGCGAGGTCGGCCCTGCCCTCCTCCAACTCGCGGATACGGGGATCGATGAACGCGCCGCCGGCTTCCTGCAGCGCCCGGCGCTGCTCTGGCGGCAGAGTGAGCACGTCGTTCCCCAACTCCTCACCCAGCAGCAATTCCGCCAGCCAGTGGACATCCTGCAACAGCGTGCCGCGTTGGCGGATGTCGTCGTCCAGCAGGACCAGCGGCTCGCCCTGGCCGTGGCGGGCTTGGTAGGCGATTTCCGCTTCAACCCACCAGCCGGCATTGGGCACGGTGGCGTGGGGGCTCAGCATGTCGCGCACGTAGGTGCGGCCGCCGCTCAAGTCCGCGCTGTTGCGTTCCACCCGCATGGCGACCGGTAGGATCTCCACCTCTGGCGCGCCCTGACGGATCGCAGCGGCCACGCGCACGCAGCCTTCGACGTTTTGCCGGCCATGGGTGACGCACAGCACCACACGCTCTGCCAACGCTTGCGTGCAGATGCCAGCGATTTCGGTTTCGCCCGTGCGGCTGTCGATCAGCACCAGATCCCACGGGCCGTCCAGCATCGCTTGCTTCCAGCGCGCCATCACCTCCGCGCCCGCGTACTCACTGTAGAAGCGCTGCCAATCGAACCCACCGAGCTTGGCGCCATAGCCGGTGCGGCGACCAGCGGCGATGAAGTCGATCAAGCCGCCTTTGACCGGTTGCAGCTGGCTTAGCAACAGGCGCTGGCTCAACAGATCCATCCGGGCGTGGGCGAACAGGTCGTCGTCCGCCGTGCGCGCGGGGTCCTCAAGATAGCGGACGTGATCCCACAACCGATCGATCACGCCAGCATGGCTGCCATCGGGATCATCGCTGAACACCCGGAAATATGTCGCGAGCCCTGGCGCCTCCAGGTCGAAATCAACCACCAACACCTTTTTGCCCGCCTTCGCCGCGAGCAGTGCCACGTTGGCCAGCGCCATCGTGCGGCCGACGCCACCTTTGTAAGAATAGAAGGTGACGATCTTCTTGCCCATCGCCGGCTACGCCGCCCTGGGCACTGGCTTAACGAACAGAAGGACTTTTGCTGTCACCGCGGGAGCAGTCTGGCCGAAGCGGTCCTCCGTCGGCTGCGGCGCGCTGGCGGCAACCGCTATCTGCTGGTCCTCAGCACGCGCGGGCAGGGTCTGCGCCGCCGACTGACCAGTGCCAGTCAGCGATGAGTGCACATGCCGCCCAAGCTTCATCGAGATCACGAAGCCAAGCCCGCGCAATGCCTTCAAGCTGCGGGACACGGTTTCTTCAACCAGATGAAGCCGCTCTGCCAGCTGCCGATTGGTCAACCCCTCCGGTGCTTCCGCCAGGGCGCGCAGCACTTTGGCGTTGGCGGGTGTGCCAAGCGCGCTTGCGATCTCGCCGTCTTCCGCTTGGGCGTCGATCGCGATGCCGAGCATCTGGGTGATCGCCTCCAGGTGGCCGTGCCAGTGCGTCTCCGATCGGTCGTCGCCTTTCGGCAGCCGGTGCCAGAGCCGGCCGACCGCGTGGGTCAGCGCGTCGAGATCGCGTTCCCACCCTGGGCGACCGCGCAGCGCGATCAGCGTTGCCACCTCGGTCGCAACCGCGGTCAACTCTGGCTCAACCAATTCGCGGCGCGGAGCCGGTTTGGCGGTCCAAACCTCCTCCAGATACGCCAGACGCGCCTGGAGAGCGCTGATGTCAGTCGTCTGCATGGGACATTATAGGGGTGTGAGAGAGCTATCAGTCAAGTGTTGGTCAATTAACCCCTCACCCCACCGTAATCTTCGGCGCCGCGCGCGTGCCCGCCTGCACCTTCGCCCACACCTTGTCCGCCAACCCCCGATACGCCGCCGCATGCGCGCTGTCCGGCCGGGACACCACGATCGGATGCCCGCCATCGCTGGTCTCGCGGATGGCGGAATCTAGCGGTATCTCCGCCAGGAAGTCCAAGCCCAAGGTCGCGGCCTCTTTCCTGGCCCCGCCGTGGGAGAAAATCTCCGACCGGTGGCCGCAGTTCGGGCAGAGGAAGTAGCTCATGTTCTCCACAATGCCGAACACCGGCACTTCCACCTTACGGAACATGTTGAGGCCCTTGCGCGCATCCAACAGCGCGATGTCCTGCGGCGTCGAGACGATCACCGCCCCCGCCAGTGGCACGCGCTGGGCCAAGGTGAGCTGCGCGTCGCCGGTCCCCGGCGGCATGTCGACGATCATGATGTCGAGTTCACCCCAGGCGACTTGACCCAGCATCTGTTCGAT
>JAAFHH010000053.1 GCA_013297545.1 Alphaproteobacteria bacterium | reverse complement strand
CTCGCTCGACAACCGGGTCGCGGACCTGCAGCAGTTCCAATCGCTGGTGCAGACCTACCGCCAACGCCTGCAGGCACCGCGCACCAACTAGGTGACCTTTCGATCGGCATCGAACCATCGCTGCCCGGTCGCCGGCTAAGCTCTCGGCTCCTCACATCGACGGAGCTGACCCCATGATCACCTGTTTCATCCGCTACCAGATCGACGCCCACGCACGCGATCAGTTCGTGACCTATGCCCAGATGTGGGGCGAAATCATCCCGCGCTGCGGCGTTGATCTGATCGGCTATTTCGCGCCGCACGAGGGCTCGGCGACCACGGCTTACGGCGTCTATACGGTGGAAAGCCTGGCAGCCTATGAGGCCTACCGGGCCCGCCTGACCGAGGATGCCGGCGCGCAAGCCGCATTCGCCTTCGCCCGCAAAGAGCGTTTCATCCAACGGGAGGACCGCGTGTTTTTGAAACGTGCCTCAGCCCCGCACAGCCCGCTGGTGCGCCGATGATCGCGATCATTTTCGAAGTCGAGCCGGCTGAGGGCGCGCGTGAGCGCTACCTCGGGCTTGCGGCCGACCTGCGTGCCGAGCTTGAGCGCCACGACGGCTTTATCTCGGTCGAGCGGTTCGAGAGCCTGACGACACCGGGCAAGATGCTGTCGCTCTCGTTTTGGCGCGACGAGGCGGCGGTCCAGCGCTGGCGCAGCCACCCGGACCACCGCCTGGCCCAGATCGCCGGGCGGACCGAGGTGTTCAAGGACTACCGCCTCAGGGTCGCGCACGTGCTGCGAGACTATGGTCTGACCGAGCGGGACCAAGCGCCACCAGATAGCCGTGCCACTCACGACACCGAATTGTGACCGGAGCACGATCACGCAGGCGATTTTTGGCGCAGGGGTGGTGTGCACAAGAAAAGTGTGGGTAAGCCTTGTCAGTCGCCCCGGCGGCGCGACATTGATGGTGTCGACGCGCGCGTTGCATCCACTGGATCAGCGCGTGCGTAGATCTGACATGACTATGACTGTGGAGCCTCCCCCTGTGTCCTCGCTTGCGATCCGACTGCTAGACGCTGCTCCGTCCCCATCCATTGTTCGCGCGGTTGAGCGCGCGATTAGCGATCTGCGCCGCTCAGTCCCGGTGCTGATCACCGAAGGCCTGTTTGCCGCCCTGGTGCTGCCGGCCGAAACCATCACTGAGACCGGTCTGCAAGCGATGCGCCGCCTTGGTGGGCGCTTGCACCTGGTCGCGGGTTCTGACGCCCGCGTGCTGCCGGTGCCGGACCGTGCGTCGGCCCAGTGGCTAAACGCCAAAGCCGAAGAGCCGACTGGCCCGCACACCGCCGCCTCCGCCCTTGATCTTGCAGCCGTGGCGCTCGTCAAGCACGCGCGCCTGCTGCCAGTCGCTCTGGTCGCCACGGTGGCTGGTGACCCAGCGGTACTCGCGCGCACCGAAGCGCTGCTCAGCCTTGAGACTGCAACCGTGTTCGGCTTCAAGCCGGCGCTGGTCGAAGGCTTGACGCGCGTCTCCGAAGCGCGGGTGCCGGTCAAAGCCGTCGAGGATTGCCGCATCGTCGCGTTCCGGCCGGCCGATGGCGATGATGAACACTTGGCGATCGTGATCGGCTCGCCTGACCCCGCACTGCCGGTGCTGACGCGCCTGCATTCCTCATGCATCACCGGCGATGTGCTGGGCTCATTGCGCTGCGATTGCGGCGACCAGCTGCAAGGTGCCATCGCCGCGATGGCAGAGGCCGGCGGTGGCGTGGTGCTGTACCTCAATCAAGAAGGCCGCGGCATCGGCATCGCCAACAAGCTGCGGGCCTACCGGATCCAGGACACTGGCGTCGACACGGTGGAAGCGAACCTCCAGCTGGGGTTCCTCGCCGATGAGCGCGACTTCGGCATCGCGGCTGCCATGCTGCGCGACCTCGGCTTCGGCGCCGTGCGCTTGATGACCAACAACCCGGAAAAGCTGTCCGAACTCACCCGCCACGGCATCACCGTGAGCGAACACGTGCCCCACCGGATGGTGGCGAACCAGCACAACCAAGCCTACCTGGACGCCAAGCGCGAACGCTCCGGGCATATGCTGTAGAGGGGGGGGGCTACATCCCCCCGACAAACGCCTGTGCGCGATCGCGGTCGAAGTAGTGGGTGCGGCGCAGGGGGCCGCGGGCGATGTCGCGCGTTGTGCGGTCGAGCTTGGCACCCTGGAACAGCCAGAATTCTGAGCGCGGCTCGAAATCGCGGTTGAGCGGGAACGCAGCCAGATCCGGGAACGCCCGCTCGTCAGCCCGCAGGTGCGTCAAGAAGGCGCCCGGCGTGGTCAAGTCATAGCGCCGGTCTTGGCCCGGCGGTGCGCGCAGCCAATCTTGGTTCAGCTGCCAGCTGGCGGCGATGCGCTTGGCGTCCAGCGGCAGCGGATCGGGTGAGCCGCACAGGATCTGGCGGTCGGTGATCGTGTAGAAATGCGGGAACACGGTTGCGAAGCTGCGCATCTGGGTCATGCGCATTTCCGGGCTGTACCAGTGATCGTTGAGGGTACAGAACACCCCGCCGGGGTTGAGGCGCGAGCGGATCGCCTGGAACATCTCCACGCTGTAGAGATATCCGGCGTAGTTGTGCCAGGCAAAGAACGGCGCGGTTGCGATGATGTCGTAGGTCTCGGTGGTGCGGTTCAAGAACATCCGCCCATCGGTCAAGCTGATCGCCACGCGCGGATCGGTCAGCACCCGGTGGATCAGTGGGAACTCTGGCCGGGCGAGCAGTGCCGGCACCAGTTCCCGGCTGATTTCTGCCACGTCGATCTGGCGCATTTCCCGGTGCTGGGCCAAGGCTGCCAGCATGGTGCCGTTACCAATGCCGATCACCAACGCACGCGATGGGTTGCGGTGCAGGTTCACGGCGGCTGACATCATGATGTAGTCGTAGCTGTCGATGGTCGGCGCGAACGCACCGTGGCGGACATCGTTCAACCAGATCGCCGCTTCGATTTGGCCATTCGGCAACCGCGTTTCTTCAACATAGGCAGCACCCGTGATGCCCTCGACCACCGAGGTGACGTTGCGGTTGAGCACCCAGCGATAAAGATTGCTCGGTAGCAAGGTGATGGCCGCCAGGCTTGCGATCGCGATCACGGCGGTGGCGGCGAGTGCCCGCTGGTGCGGCGGACGCACGACGAAGCGGCGCTGCAGCCCCCAGGCAACCACGCCACCGCCGATGCCGAGCACGGTCAGCAGCAGGAACGCCGCGTGCAAGCCGATCACCGGCATGATGACAAAGCCCATCAGGAAGGTGCCGGCGACCGACCCGAAGATCGACACCAAGTAGACCCAGCCGATCTGGCGGCCACTGCTGCCATAGCTGGTCATGCACAGGCGCGAGACCAGCGGGAAGCACATGCCTTGGATCAGCATCGGTAGGGTGATCAGGATGGCAAAGCGCAGGCTCCACAGCACCAGGTCGGCAAACCGGGTGAGGATGTCGGTCAGCCCAGCGCTCATCGCCGTGCCGGCTGCCAGGTGGTCGGCGACGCCGCGGAACAGGTAGATCACGTGGTTGTAGGCGATATTGTCGCCCTGCAACCCGATCTCGCGAAACAGTACCAGGCTGATCACGGCGACAGCTGCGGTCGCGAACTGCAGGCCTGCGAACAGGCCGATGCCGTGGCGTTCGGCAAACCGCGCGAGCTTAGCGAACAGCATCGAGCCCAGCACGATGCCGAGCAGATAAAAGCCCAGCACCCAGCCGAACAGGCCAGGCATCGCCTCCCACCCCGAGAGCGAGGCGAGCCGGTACCAGACCAACTGGTAGCCGAGCGCTAAGAAGCTCGAGAGGCCATAGAGCCACAGCAGCGGCTTGCCGGCCCCGGCGGGCAGGGCGAGTGCGGTCGATTGCGGTTCTTCGGCCTGCTGCAACACCCGCTGCGGCACGGCCGTCTTGGCGGACCGCCAGAGCGCGTAGACCCCGATCACCAGGTTGATGCCGGCCGCGAGCATGATCGTGCCATCCACCGAAATCAGGCTGATCGCCAGGAACACGGTCGCAACCGCGCCCAGCACGGCGCCGAAGGTGTTGGCAGCATAGAACTGGCCGATCGCCTGGCCGGTGTTCGGCACGGTGCGATAGAGGTGCTTCACCATCACCGGCAGCGTGCCGCCCATCAGCGCGGTCGGCACGAAGGTCACCAGGAACACAATCACAAAGCTGGTCACGAAATAGAGCCAGGGGTTCGCGATCAACCCCTGCAGGGCGACGGCCGGTTGGTAGAGCAGGGGAATGCCGAACAGGGACGCGAGGCCAAAGACCCCAACGCCAATTTCGAGCCAGCCATAGAGGCGCAGCGCGGGCATCTGCTGCAGCCGGTCCGCCAAGCGGCCAAACCAGTGCGCGCCAAGGCCAAGCCCGGCCAAAAAGCCCGTCGTGATCGCGCTGATGCAGTAAAAGTCGATGCCAAACAGTGTGACGAACAGGCGTTCCCAGACGATCTGGTAGGCAAGCGCCGAAAACCCCGACAGGAACACCACCGCCATGAACGCCCGAGTCGCGGCGCGAGACTGCAAGTGACGCTCGCCGGTGCGATCAGCGGATGGCTGTTGTGCGGTACTCTGAACCATGTCGGTGTTTCCTTCGGCCCGGACCGGGCAGCCGTGAGCTTAATTGCGCCGGTAGACGCGGATGCCGTCGATCTCCACCAGCGGCCGGTACTGACGCCACTCCGCGGCAAAGCGCGGATTGCGGCGGAAATAGTCGAGGTAGTCGAACGCTTTGCCCTGGAAGCCGCCCTCGCGCGTGGCGTCCTGCACGATGATCAAGGCGGGTTGGCGGCGGACCAGATCATCGCCGATCGAGCGAAACAACAGGTTTTCGGCGAGGCCCATCGCCTCCGGCGGGTTCGGCACCAAGCGGCCATCGACCGGCGTGTCGCGGCCATAGAGGGCGGGCAGCAGCCACAGGCTCATCCACCGCATCGCCGAGGTCGCACCACCGTGGTTGAGCGCTGGGTACTGCGGGTAGATCGAGCTGGAGAGCCACAGCACATGGCCGCCCGGGGCATGGATGCGGATAACCTCACTCAGGCGGCCGGCGACACTGGTGGCAAACCGGCTTTGGGCGGCAAACGGCGGGCTGAGCGCCCCGGACATCAGCCAGACCAGGGCCACCACCATCGCCGAGATCGCCGCAGGGGCGCCATTGCTGGTCCGCCGGTGGTCGATCACCCGCTCGATTAGGGCACCGAGGGTGAGGCCAACCAAGATCGCGAGTGCCCCGCGTGCGGACACAAAGTGGTAGTCCCAGCCCTTGGCCTGCAGCAGGCCACTCACCGTGAAGGCGAGCACGGTGATCACGGCCGGTGCCAGCACCGCGAACGGCACCGCGCGCCGAGCGAGCAGCGTACACACCACCATGCCGACCACCAGCATCGGGATCTGATCGCCGACCAGCAGGGCGGGCAACGCCGCCATCGAGAGCGACTGGTAGTGATTCTGCACCAACGGCACGACGAAGCCGAGGTATTCGGGCATGCCGATCAGCACGGTGCCGAGGTAGACGATCAGCGCCAGCAGGATGGCAATCGGGGTTGGGTGCCACGCCTGATCCCAGCCGCGCCGGGCCAGCACCAAGAGCTCCAGCAGCACCGGCAACACCAGAAAGTAGGGCTTGAGCGAAAGGCCAATGGCCGCAAAGGCGCCGATGGCGAGCGCAAGCCGAGTGGCGTAGCGCTCGCCCTGTAAGCGTCCGGCAGTCAGCACGACGTAGGGCAGGGCGAACACCAGCACCAGATGGTCGCGCTGACCAAAGCTGTGCGCTGGCAGCACCAGCAGCGCGAACAAGGTGAGCGAGGGCACCAGCACACCGACAATCGGACCGGTGTCCGGCACCAGCGGTGTCGCCGCCGTGCGGCCGAGCCAGCAGGACAGTGCGACCGCCGCCAGCACGGTTGCCTGGAACATCGCGGGCTCAGACCAACCGGTGACATCTGCGAGCCAGAGGGCCGGCAGGTTGAGCCAGAACGCCATCGGCGGGTTCAAGTCGATTAGATCGGCGTAGAGCCGCTCACCGGCCAGCATGCGCCGGCTGAACGCCAGCAGCGCTGCGGCGTCATGGTTGAGCGGCGGCAACAGGTGCCCGATCGCCCACAGCATCGGCAGCAGGATCAGCGCTACCGTCAGCAGCCGTGGCAGCCGCAGCGGTGCGACTGTGCCGTCAATCCTGGTTGCTGCGCTGTGCACTGCGGTTGGTCCTAAGTCCCTGTGACACCCAGCCGCAGGCTAGCCAAGCTGGGCGCTGGCGCCAAACCCGAAGGCGTGGGCGGCTGGTTACAAATTCTTCATGCCAAATCATGGCGCCTGTCCAAGGCGTAATGGCACGGACAGCGACAGTGGTGCTAGGTCTTCGCTGACCGGCACTGCATCGGGCAGGGCCTTGAGGATGCCCACTATGGTCGCGTTGGCTGCCTTGGACGATGTCCGCCTGATCGACTTCAAAGCCTTAGGTGCTGATGACCGCAGCTTGGTCGCGATTGAAGCGGCGAGTGCGGCCTTCCCCCTGCCGATCGCCCGGGTGTTCACCGTGGTCGCCCATCGCGCTGGCGTGGTTGGCGGCGAACACGCGCATCGGCGCTGCACGCAGCTGCTGGTCGCGGTGCATGGGTCGGTTGAAGTGCGCGTGCTGGCGGACCCCGAGCGGCCGGAGACGCGGCGCACCTTCCACCTCACCCATCCGAACCAGGGCGTGCTGGTGCCGCCGGGCATCTGGGGCTACCAGCGCTACGAACACGCCGGTGGCGTGCTGATGGTGCTGTGCGACCGGCCCTACGAAGCCGACGACTATATCCGCGACTTCGCGGTGTTTCGCGACTGGCGCGCCAGCGCCAGCATGGTGGCCTAGTCGATGGACGCAGCTGAATACGACAAGATGGCCGCGGTTGAGGCCACGATGTGGTGGTACCGCGGTCTACACGCCCAGGTGCGCGGCCTGATGGCCGGTGTGGATCTTAAACCCGGTGCGACGGTGCTGGATGCCGGCTGCGGCACTGGCGGCTTGCTTGCGGCGCTTGCTGCCGAGCGGCCGGATCTCCGCTTGCTTGGCTTCGACTTCGATCTGGGCGCGGTCGCCTGGGCGCGGCGCAAAGCGCCGGCAGCACTGACCGCGGCCTCGATCAACCAGCTGCCATTCGCCACCGCCGCGGTTGATCTCGCGGTCTCCTGCGACGTGCTGTGCCACACCAGCGTCGACCAGCCGGCGGCACTCGGCGACCTCGCGCGGGTGGTGAAACCCGGCGGGCATCTGTTGGTCAACCTGCCGGCCTATGATTGGATGACGTCCGCCCATGATCGCCGGGTCCACACGGCGCGCCGCTATACGGTGGGCCGCGTGCGCGACGCGATGGCGCCGCACGGGCTGACCATAGTGCGCGGCGGCCACTGGAACACAACCTTGTTTCCGCTGATGGCGCTGCACCGCTGGTTGACGCGTTCCAAAGAAGCGACCAGCGACGTCCACCTCTATCCCGCGCCGATTGAGGCACTGTTCCGCCGCATCGTGCTCGGCGAAGCGTGGCTGGTGCGCAAGGGGGTGGATTTGCCCTACGGTGGCTCCGTCTTGGTGCTGGCGCAAAAGGGGTAGGGGATGGCGGAGTATGCGCTGTCGGTGGTGATCCCGGTCTACAACGGGGCCAGCACCATCGGCCGGGTGATCGAAGCATTGGCAACCCTGCCGATCGCGCACAGCCTGGAAGTGGTGCTGACCTACGACGGCAGCCCGGACAACAGTTTGGATGTCTGCTTGCAGCTGGCCGCCGCTGGTGCCTTGCCGATCACGGTCGTCGAACATGCGCGCAACTACGGCGAACACAACGCCGTGATGAGCGGTCTGCGCCATGCCCGCGGTGCGTACATCGTCACCATGGACGATGACCTGCAGAACCCGCCCGAAGAAGTCCAAGCGCTCTACGAGCACGCACGTGCTGGCGGCCATGACGTGGTCTATACCTGGTACGAAAAGAAAGAACACGCGGGCTGGCGCAACTGGGGATCCCAGTTCACCAACTGGGTCGCGGGCCAGCTGATGGACAAGCCGAAGGGTCTTTATCTCTCGAGCTTTCGCTGCATCTCAGCGTTTGTCGCTCAGGAAATCACCAAGAACGCCGGGCCGTTTCCCTACATCGATGGCTTGATCTTGCAGGTGACCCAGAAGATCAGCACCCTCAAGGTGCGGCATCTGGCGCGTGCCGAAGGCCAGTCGAACTACACGATCGCCCGGCTCTTGCGCCTATGGCTCTCCATGGCGCTGAACTTTTCGGCGATTCCCTTGCGCGCGGCGACCATGCTCGGCCTCGCCATGAGTGCGATCGGGTTTCTCACCCTGCTGATCGTGTTGGGGGAGGCGCTGTTTGGCGAGCCGCCAACCGGTTGGGCCTCCATGATGGCGATCGTGCTGACGGTGTCGGGCGTGCAGCTCTTGATGTTGGGGGTGATCGGCGAGTACTTGGGCCGCATGTTCCTCACCATCAACCAGCGCCCGCAGTCGACCGTCCGCCGCGTCACCTGGGGCGAACGGAAAGCCTGATCCCATGGAACAGTTCCTGCAAATGATCCGGGACGCCGGCCCGTTGATCTATGTGCTGGTGTTCACCACGGCCGCCAGCCGCAGCGGCCTGATCGGTCTGCTCGCGGGCTACGCCGCCGCAATCGGCTTGATTGAGCTGGTGCCGGCGCTGCTGGCGGCGGCGCTGGGCACGATCGCCGGCGATGAGGTGCGCTTCTGGGTCGGCCGGCGCTGGGGGGCGAAGCTGCTGGCGCGCTTCCCGCGCATCGCTGCGGTTGCGGACAAAGCCGTGCGCATCTTGGAGCGGCACGGCCTCTGGTACGTCTGGTTCTACCGCTACGTGACCGGCGTGCGCACGCTGGGTGCGCTACCGGTCGGCATGACGACCTGGCCGCGTTGGCGCTTCAGCCTCGCGAACCTGGGTGCGGGCAGTGTGTGGGCCGGGGCGACGGTGGCCGCTGGCTACTTGTTCGCGGATGTCTGGAATGCGGAGCGGCTGCAGACCGCGAACCTGGTGGCCCTCGGTCTGCTGCTCGCCATGATGGCACTCGGCTGGTGGGCCTGGCGCCGCTTGGATGCGGAGCGGGGTTAGCTCACTCCGCCGCGATCGCCATCGGGATGCGGTGGAAGCTGCGCACCGCGTCGATCACCCGGTCGACATCGGCGTCCGACAATTCCGGGTACATCGGCAGGCTCAAGATTTCGTGCACGATGCGTTCGGTCACCGGCAGGGAGGCCGGGAAGCGCTCGACATAGGCCGGCTGCACGTGCACCGGTTCGGCGTAGTGCAGACCAGCGTGGATCGACCGGGTCGCCAGATGCGCGCGCAATGCCTCGCGCTCGGCTGAGCGGATCACGAACAGGTGGTAGACGTGGGTCGCACCATCGACATCACCCGGCAGCACCAGCGGCAGATCGCGCAAGCCGGCGGTGTAGCGGGCAGCGATCTCACGGCGGCGCGCGGTCATCTCATCCAGGTGGCTGAGCTTCACGCGCAGGATCGCGGCCTGCAGCTCATCCAGCCGGCTGTTCCAGCCCGGCACTTCGGCGTGCTGCGGGCGCACCCAACCGTACTGGCGCAGCTGGCGCAGCCTATCGGCGATCGCGGGGTCGGAGGTCACGACAATACCGCCGTCGCCGATCGCACCGAGGTTCTTGGTCGGGTAAAGGCTGAAGCAGCCGACGACGCCGATGCTGCCAACCTTACGGCCATTCCAGGTCGCACCATGGGCTTGGGCGCAATCTTCGACCAGGTGCAGGCCGTGGGTCTCGGCGAGCTCGATCAGCGGGCCTAGGTCGACTGGGTGGCCGTAGATGTGCACGGCGACGATCGCCTTGGTCTTGGGCGTGATCGCGCGGTCAACACCAGCGGGGTCGAGGCCGAAGCGGTCATATTCAATGTCGGCGAACACGGGCGTCGCACCAGCCATTTCGATCGCAGCGACGGTCGCAACTGCGGTGTGCGCCGTGGTGATCACTTCGTCACCGGCACCAATGCCAAGCGCGCGCAAGGCCAAGTGAATGGCATCTGTGCCATTGGCGACGCCAACACCGTGGGTCGCACCGCACCAGGTGGCGAATTCGGCTTCGAAGGCTTTCACCTCCGGCCCGAGGATGTAGACCTGGCCGTTCAGGACGCGCTGGATCGCTTCGTCAATCTCCGCCTTGTAGGCCACGTACTGCGCGGCCGGCTTGGCGAAGTAGAGCGGTTGCTGCACTGGCTGCTGGTCAACAGGTTGGCTGCGCAGCTGCTTCAGATCCGACGTTGTCACCGATCTCTCCCAGTCCACCGGGGGCCGCGGTTCCTGCCGCGTCCGGCCTGGAGGAGGGGGCGACCATCGCCCGCCCGTCCGTGGCCTGGGCTGACACTGGCGACCGCTGGCTAAGCCGGTAAGTTAAACTTTGGCAATGTCGTGGCGGCGGCCGTGCGCAAGGGCTGCGGGCCTGCTAGGCGTTGCCCCATGATCGCTTGGTTGGACTTGCCGCTCTACGGGCTCTACGCGCTTGCCGGAACCACGGCGGCGGCGACGGCGAAGCTCGCACTCGCCGCCGTGGGCGCCCGCGCGATGGGGCGGGCGGTGCTCTATGCCGGGGCGGCGGGCCTTGCGATCCTCGCGAGCTTCGGCTTGCTGCTGTTCTTGCTCCGGCGCGCTGATCTCTCGGCGATGGTGCCGATCGCGGTCGGCGTTAACCTCGCGTCTGCCGCGATCATCGCCGTGGTGGTGTTTCGTGAGCGCTTGTCTGGGGCCAAGCTCGCGGGCCTCGGTTTGATTGCGCTTGGCGTTGTCTGCCTGTCGGTCAGCCGATGATCGACGGCGCGCTGTATCTGCTCAGTGCCGTGTTGACCGCGATTGGCCTCACCCAAATCAAGTTGATCGCGGCCGCGGGCTTGCCCGCCAGCGTGGACTGGGCGCTGATCCTGACCCTGGGGGCCTGGGCCGCGGTCTACTTCACCGGCATGGCGCTGTGGCTCGCCGCGATTGCGCGCAATCCACTGTCCACTGCTTACCCAGTTGGCATCGGCCTGTCGCTCGCGTCCGCCACCATCGCTGCCTGGTGGTGGTTGGGGGAGGAGATTGGCTGGCTGCGCCTCGCGGGTATCATCTTGGTGCTCGCCGGCGCGGTGGTGATCGCGCGCGCATCCCCCCGAACACCGCATTGAGGCTTGCGGTTTCAGCACTTGTTGCCGGGCAGTCACACGCGTCCCTTGGCCGGTATCCGCTGAGGAGAGCGCGCTATGGATCGCATCACACTGCCCCGCCCCGATGATTGGCACGTCCACCTGCGCGATGGGGCGATGCTGGCAGCGGTGGTGCCGCACACCGCCCGCCAATTCGCCCGCGCGATCGTCATGCCGAACCTGGTGCCGCCGATCACCACGGTCGATGCCGCCCGCGCCTATGGCGAGCGGATCCGCGCCGCCGTGCCTGCGGGCCTTAGTTTCACGCCCCTGCTGACCTGCTACCTGACTGACCATACCGACCCCGACGAAGTTGCGCGCGGCTTTGCGGCCGGCGTGTGGGTTGCCGCCAAACTCTATCCCGCGCACGCCACCACCAACTCCGCCCACGGCGTGTCATCGATCGACGTCGTGCGCCCGGTGCTGGAGCGGATGGCGGCGATTGGCATGCCGCTGCTGATCCACGGCGAGGTGACCGACGCCAGCGTCGATATCTTCGACCGCGAGGCGGTGTTCATCGCCCGGACCTTGCGCCCGCTGGTCGAACAGCTGCCGGGCCTGAAGATCGTGCTGGAACACATCACCACCGCCGAAGCCGTCGCGTTCGTGGAACAAGCGCCGAGCACAGTCGCGGCGACGATCACGGCGCACCACCTCAGCATCAACCGCAATGCGCTGTT
>JAAFHH010000529.1 GCA_013297545.1 Alphaproteobacteria bacterium | reverse complement strand
GGTCGCGCATGAACTCGATCTGGCGTTTCTGCTGGGACCGATCAGTTCCCCGCAGGCGCGCAATCAGGCGCTCTCCGCCTTCCCGCTTGGCTTCTTCGCAAGCCCAGCCCTCGCCTTCCCGCCCGCACCCGTTTCGCTGGCAGCGATCGCCCGCTTTCCGATCATCACCTTCGCCCGCCGCACCGCCCCCTACATCGCGCTGGTCGAGCGGATGGCCGCCGAGGAGGTAACGGGCGCGCGCATCCACGCCAGCACTGCCCTCGCCCCGGCACTGCGCTTGGCGATCGAGGGGTTGGGTGTCGCCATGGTGCCCCGCGCAATCGTGCGGGAGAAGGTGGCATCCGGCGCACTGGTCGAGATCGCCGCCGATGTGCAGGTGCCCGACCTCGTGTTTACCGCCAGCTGGATGGCAGCGCCCGACGCCCCGCTGATCGAGGCGATCGCGGCACTCGCGGTGCAGGCGGCAGATGGTGGCTAGAGAGAGCCAGAGAAGATGGCTGGGGCGCTAGGGATCGAACCTAGGAATGGCGGTACCAAAAACCGCTGCCTTACCGCTTGGCTACGCCCCAAGCGCGGCGGGGACCATAGCGAGGTGTTTTCCAGAGCTCAAGAGCTATGGCTGCGCGCTCGCATCCCACAGCCGCTGGCTCAAGCTTGCCACCACATTGGTGTTGCCCTGATGGGAGGTCATGCGGATGTGCAGGCCGACGCCGCAGGTCGCATCGAGGCCGCTCACCGCTGGCAATGTCTGGTCTTCGGCGACCATCAGGGGGCCGATTTGCTTGCAGGCTTCGATCCGCGGCTCGCTGCGCTCCAGCGTGCTGAGGCTGGACGCGATCCACACGAGGTCAGCCAGCCCGTTGCGCCGCACCGTGTCGAGCGGCACCGGATTGCTGCGCGGGCCGTACTTCCGTTCGATCGATTCGTAGGTGCCGGTGAACGACACGTTGAGCGCGCGCACGAAGCTGACGTCGCGGGCAACCGCGATCACCCGGCGATCACGCCCGCCCAAGCGCACGACCAGGCGATCGCGCGGCGTGTCGGCCGGCGCGGTATCGGGGATCGTGGCCATGAGCCCCTGGGGCTGGCCTGACGCGTCGGTGATCTCGCGAATCGTGAGGTTCGGGTCGTGGCGAAACACCGCCGCGCGCGCTTCATCGCGGGTCATGCCCAGCGCAATGCCAACCACATCGCGCGCCCGCGGCACGGTGGGTAAACTCTGCGGCGGGGACTGTGCGAACGCCGCACCAGCCGTGATCACGGTTGCCGCGATCAGACCCATCACCACCGATCCAAGTGCCGCTGTTGCCACGCCTTACACCTCCGCGCACCTGCTGGTCATAGCCTGCCGCTGATACCGCGCGGACGCACGAGAAAAATTGCCGGTGCCGCGATTTTGCCTCAGTCGCGCCGGTCGATCAGGTGAAAGTAACTGCCGCACACCGATCCGAGCACCGCTCCCGCGGTCCCCAAACTGCGCCCTTGGCCGTCGGCTGCTTCGAACAAGGGCGTGGCACCCCCACCCTCCACCAGGGTCGAGTAGTGGAATTCATGGCCGGCATAGCCGGTCCCCCGCGGCCCCAGGCAGCTGTCCGTGCGGGTGCGCAGCAAGCGATAGCCCAAGTGCCGCTGGCGGTCGGCGAAGGACGTTACGACCGGCAGCAGATTCGCCATCGGGTGGGCAAAGCCGGACGCGTCCACCAAACTGCGGCCGAGCACCATGAAGCCACCGCACTCGCCATAGATCGGCCGACCAAGGCGGGCCGCTGCCGCGAGCCCGACCATGAACGCCTCGTTGCCGGCAATCGTCGCCGCAAACAGCTCTGGATAGCCGCCGGGCAAGAACACGGCGTCAGCATTGAGATCCGGCCCCTCACCGGCGAGGGGGGAGAACGGCAGCAGTTCCGCCCCGGCATCCTGCCAGCCGGCCAGCACATGGCCGTAGGCGAAGCCGAACGCATCATCGAACGCGACCGCGATGCGCTGGCCAAGGGGTGGCACCGGGGCCAAGTCATCGACCGCCCCCACGACCGCGGGCCGGGCGAGCGCGACCAGCTGATCGAGGTCGATGTGCTGGTCCACGAGATCAGCCGCACAGTCCAGCACCGTTTCCAGATCCGGCTGCTCGCCCGCTTGCACGAGACCGAGGTGGCGGGACGGCACCACCAAGCGATCATCGCGCGGCAAGCAGCCAAGGAACGCGACATCAGGGCAGGCTGCCATGCAGGCACGCGCGATCGTGTCGGCGTGCGCCGGCCCGCCGACGCGGGTCGCGATCACGCCGGCAACCGCGACATCGCGGCGGAACTGCCTGAAGCCGAGCAAGGTGGCCGCAAGCGAGGTCGCGGCCCCGCGCGCATCCAGCACCAAGATCACCGGTGCGCCCAGCGCAGCCGCAAGGTCGGCGGTGGACCCCTCGCCCGCAAAGCCGATGCCGTCGAACAGGCCAACCGCCCCTTCGATCACGAGAAGCTCCGCCTCACCGTGGCGGGCGACCTCGGCGGCGAGCGTGCCCGGCCGCATCGCCCAGACATCGAGCGTGCTGCGGCCAACGCCGGCCGCCACCGCCAGAAACCCGCCATCGATGTAGTCCGGCCCGGACTTCGCCGCGCCAACCCGCATCCCGCGCCGGGCGAGCGCGCGCAGCACGCCCGAGGTCGCGATGGTCTTGCCGCTGCCCGATCCCGGGGCGGACACGATCAGCGATGGCGGGGTGCGGGTCATCGACATGGGGTCAGGCTCAA
>JAAFHH010000528.1 GCA_013297545.1 Alphaproteobacteria bacterium | reverse complement strand
AGATATCGGGCGGTCTCGCGGTGTATCAGCCGTATCTATTCGACTCGCAGATGTTCAACGGACCGAACACCTTTCGACGGCGCACCAGCGACATCCGCGTCGTGCGGCCGTTTACGACGGACGCCGACATCTCATCGTTCAACACCGGAAGTACCGAACAGCTGACGACGGTCTCGGGGGTCGCCATCAAGGGCATCGAGCCGACGATGACTTCCGACGGACGGCTAATGATCTTTCAGGGTGGACCGGCAAACGATGGAGCCATCGATCACCTGATGTATTCCTACAATTCGACGCCGTGCGCCGCATCGGGATGGAGCAATCCGCGACCGCTGTCGATGATGTTTAATGACACGACTGCGGGACTCAAACGGTATCCGCTGTCCTGGCAGCGGCTGAAGGCGGCGAACGGCGACGCGTTTGGCGACACGACGGCCAGGGATCTCATTCGCGCCGCGTATGCCTGGGTCGATCACGAAGGGCGCAACGTGCTTTACGCATCGGTGCCCTACACCGATGGCGCGCGTCGCGAAGCAATGAGCATCATCGGCGCCGACACCGGCTGGGTGAACTATCACATCGACGGCAGCATCAACACCGATCGTTACGATCAGCCGCACCTTTTCTACAGCGGTCCGATGTGGAACTTCGAACAGGAGCGCAATCCGGCGCAGAACTTTCCGCCCGGTGCGAACAACGACTCGCACTATCTGCCGGTGACCAAGACACACGACGTGTTGGCGCTGTTCGGCAGCAACACCAACGACTACAACGAGGTCGATCTCGGCGAGGTGCGCAATCCGTTTTATCTGTTGTTCTTGCCGATGAACGAGCTCGTGACGCGAGCGGGTGGCTACGATCTGGCGCGCACGCCGGATCTATCGGGCTCCTTTTTTACCGCGACGTTGACCGGATCGGCGTCGATCTCGGCGGGCAACGCGATCACGCAAAGCGCCTCGGGATCGCTGTGGCAACCGCACGGCAAGGGCAAGGCGCTGGTGTTGTCGGGGGGCGCCGCGCTGGTGAATCTGGCGGACGCGAGCGGCACCAGGCCCGGCATCGGCGCGGCGCTGCGTGGCTTCACGCTGCAGCTGCTGGTGCGGCCAGATGCCGACATCAATCGCGGCTGCGGGGGCAATCCGTATCGCTATCTGTTGCAGAAAGCCAACGGCATCGATCTCATCTACGAATCGGACAACACGGTGCAGCTGTCGATGCAGCTGAACGGTCGCCGCCTGCGCCTCGGTAGAAGTCCGGCCCTGCCGACGGGCGAGTGGACTCACCTGGCCTACACCTGGGATGGCGACACCGGCGCGTTTGCCGAATACGTGAACGGTGCTTCGACGGGACGCACGCTGCCCGTCGAGCGTGGGACGTTCAAGCTGGGCACCGGAACGCTGTCGATCGGGGCTGGCGTGGTGCTGAACCGCGACGTCTGTCCATCGAGCGGCGAAGGCTCGTTTCGCGGCGCCATCGACGAGGTGCAGATGTTTACGCAAGCCCGCTCGAACCGCAGCGTGTGTCTTACTTCACACGGTGTCTCGTGCAAGTCGGGCGCCATCAAAGAGTCACCTTCCGGCGGACAATTCCGTCTGACGCAGCAGCATCCGTCGTGCAACAGCAGCGCCGCACTGGCCACGCTGCCTTGCGCCACCGCCCTGCACCGCGTCTGCGCCCAGCGCGGCGCCATCGATGCACTGCGCACCAGCACGAACCTCCTCGAAACCATCAAGCAACTCATCAGCAACCGGCCGCCCATCGCGCTGCTCGGCGTGCCCGCCGCCGTCAGCGGCACCGACGCCACCGTGGCCTGCGGTCCGATCAGCAACGAGAGCCTCGCCGTCACCTTCGAAGAGCTGGCCCGCCGCCACGACGGCTGCTCCGATGACCGCGCCGCGATGACCACCGCTTGCTCCGCCGCCACGCATCGGTTCTGCAACGAGCTCGGCTGGTCCTCCGGCCAGATCTTCGAGATGACCTCGCGCCCCTGGGTCGGCTGCTTCAACGCCGGGCTCATCGAAGACGTATCCAAAGATCGCCTCGGTCCCGCCTCGAACGCTGGCCGCTGGAACAGCACCGACTCAAACCTGGAAATCAGCCGCCACTGCCAATCCCGCGGCTACGGCGCCGGTATCATCCAAGAGCTCGGCGGAGGAACCGTGGCCCATATCCATTGCTTCACACCGGCTTCGACGACGAGCTGGAGTTTTGCGCCGTAGCGGTGGACGTGGTGCGAGCTGGTGAATGGCTCCCCGCAGAAGCTCCCGTTCAGTACTTGAAGATCGTTCCCGCGCCGACCGAGCTGTTGCCGACAGCCCAGACGATTCCTTTGCTGTCGCTCCAGACTCCGGTCAGGTCGTGGTTGGTCAGGGTCTGGCTGCTGGTGGGCTGCCAGGTGGTGCCGTTGTAGTGGTAAACGAAGCCATTGGCACCGACGACCCAGATGTCGTTGGCGGAGCTGCCCCAGATTCCGGATAACGCGTTCGCGCCTTGATCGGTGGCGCTCCAGTCGTTGCCGTTGTACCGAGCGATGCGACCGTTGGCTCCGATGGTCCACAGGTTGGTGTCGCTGGTGCCCCAGCTGCCGCGCAGATCGCGGCGCGCGTTCACGGGGAGCAGGATCGGCCAGGTGTCGTTGGGGTTCGCGGCGCATGCCACGACTGCGTTGTCTCCGGCGACATACCAGTATCAGGCGCTGGCCCACGACGCGTTCTATACTTCCGCGCGCTTTGCACGAGCGGCACGAC
>JAAFHH010000527.1 GCA_013297545.1 Alphaproteobacteria bacterium | reverse complement strand
TGCAGCGGCGTGCTTTGCGCTGATCGCCTACCTCGCCGGCAACGTCGTGTTCGCCAACTACCTGCAGATCCACCACGTGCCGGGATCGGGGGAGATCGCGGTGTTCTGCGGCGCACTCTGCGGTGCAGGGCTTGGCTTCCTCTGGTACAACGCCCCGCCCGCGCGGGTGTTCATGGGTGACACAGGATCGCTGTCGCTCGGCGGTGCCCTCGGCACGATTGCTGTCATCACCAAGCACGAACTGGTGCTGGCGATCATCGGTGGCTTGTTTGTGCTCGAAACCGTCTCCGTCATCGTTCAGGTCGTCAGCTTCAAGCTGACCGGCAAGCGCGTGTTCGCGATGGCACCCTTGCACCACCATTTCGAGAAGAAGGGCTGGGCGGAGCCGACCATCGTGATCCGGTTCTGGATCATCGCCGCCGTGCTCGCCCTCGTCGGCCTTTCCACTTTGAAGCTGAGGTAGGCGATGATCGCACTCCCCTTCCTCAAGGATAAAGTGGTGGCCGTGCTCGGCCTCGGCCGCACGGGCCGGGCGAGTGTGGCAGCGCTCACCGCGAGCGGTGCGACCGTGCTCGCCTGGGACGATCAGCCAGCGCAGCGCGAAGGCACGGTGACCACCGACCTCAACGCCGTTGATTTCTCGACGGTCGATCTCTTGCTGCAGAGCCCGGGCATCCCGCACACCCACCCGGCCCCGCATCCGGTCAGCACCAAGGCCCGTGCGGCTGGCGTGCCAATCGTCGCGGACACGGACTTGCTGTTCCAAGCCCACAGCCGGGCAACCTACATCGGCATCACCGGCACCAACGGCAAATCGACCACCACCAGCCTGATCGGCCACTTGCTGAGCGAAGCCGGGCTTGATGCGGCGGTGGGCGGCAATCTTGGGCCCGCCGTGCTCGGGCTGAGCCCAAGCCCGCGCTACGTGCTGGAGATGTCGTCCTACCAGCTGGAACTGACCCCCTCGGCCCGGTTCGACATCGCGGTGCTGCTGAACATCACGCCCGATCATTTGGATCGGCACGGCGGCATGACCGGCTATGTTGCCGCCAAACGCCTGATTTTCTCGAACTGGGACGGTGCCTGCACCGCGGTGATCGGCATCGATGATGTGATCTCGGCCGGGATTGCCGGCACGCTCAGCTTTGGATCGGGCCGGGTGGTGACGATCTCCGGCCAGCGCCCGGCCGATGTCTGGGTCGATGGCACGGTGCTGGTCGATGCGCTGGAAGGCCGCCCGCAGCGGGTGCTGGATCTCGCAACCGTGCCTGCCCTGCCCGGGCGCCACAACGCGCAGAACACGGCGGCCGCCTACGCGGTGTTGCGCTTGAGCGGGGTCAGCGCTGACCAGGTCGTCGTCGGTATCAGCCGCTTCGGCGGCCTCGCCCACCGCCAGCAGCTGGTGCGCACGATCGCAGGCGTGCCGTTCATCAACGACAGCAAGGCGACCAACGCTGAGGCCACGGCGGTGGCGCTGGTCTGCTACAAGCGCATCCACTGGATCGCGGGCGGTCAGGCGAAAGCCGGCGGCATCGCAGGCCTTGAGCCCCACTTCGACCGCATCGCCGGCGCGTACCTCATCGGCGAGAGTGCTGCGGCGTTCGCAGACCAGTTGGGTGCCGTCCCTCATGAGATCTGCGGCACGCTTGATCGCGCGGTGGAACGCGCGTTTGCCGAAGCGCGGCGCACCGGTGGTGTCGTGCTGCTCTCGCCTGCCGCCGCGTCCTGGGATCAGTTCAAGAGCTTCGAGCACCGCGGCGAGTGCTTTGCGGCCCTGGTCGCCGGTCTGGCGACGGGAGTGGCGGCATGAGCCAGAGCTTCGCCCGCACGGATACGAGTGTCGTCGGCCGTTGGTGGTGGACGGTCGATCGGCTGTCGCTCGCAGCGCTCTGCGCGATCATCGGGGTTGGCTGCTTGCTGATCCTCGCCGCCTCGCCCGCCGTCGCGACCAAGATCGGCCTCGACTACTTCTTTTTCGTGCGCCGCCAGCTGGTGCTGGTGCCGCCGGCGATCATCATCCTGCTCGGCTGTTCGATGCTGGATCCGGTCGGTGTGCGGCGCCTCGCCTTGCTCGGCCTCGTCGGCACCATCGGCCTGTTGCTGCTGGTGCCGGTGATGGGGGCGGAAATCAAGGGCGCGCGGCGTTGGATCAACATCGCTGGCTTCTCGCTCCAGCCGTCTGAATTCTTGAAGCCGACGTTTGCCGTGGTCGCCGCCTGGCTGTTCGCCCGCGCGCGGACCCGCGGCACCTTGCTGGCCTATCTGCCGCCGATCCTGCTGTGGGCCGGCTCAGCCGCCTTGCTGCTGGCCCAACCGGATCTTGGCCAGACTGTCGTCTTGTCCGCGATCTGGTTCACGATGTTCTTCCTCGCGGGCCTGCCGATCTTGCTGATGGGTATTGGCGGTGTCTTGGGCGCGATGGGCTTGGTTGCGGCCTACCACACGTTCCCGCACGTGACCTCGCGCATCAACCGGTTCTTGGACAAGGACAGCGGCGACACGTTCCAAGTCGATAAGTCGCTCGAAGCCTTCCACAAGGGCGGCTTGTGGGGCACCGGTCCTGGCGAAGGCCGCATCAAGCAATCGATCCCGGACGTGCACGCGGATTTCATCTACGCGGTCGCCGGCGAAGAGTTCGGTATCCTCGCCTGTTTGCTGATCTTGGTCCTGTTCGCCTTCGTGGTGCTGCGCGGTTTCGTGCGGGCGATGAACGAACGCGACTTGTTCATCATGCTAGCGACCACGGGTCTGTTCA
>JAAFHH010000526.1 GCA_013297545.1 Alphaproteobacteria bacterium | reverse complement strand
GGGGCGGTCTTGCCGAGCAGCACGCAGCCGGCCGCGCGCAGCCGCGCCGTTGAGGGGCTGTCGTCGGCTTGCGGCGTGGGATCAGTGGTGCGCGATCCGCGCCGGGTCGGCCAGCCTCTGACGTGCTGGATGTCCTTCTGGGTCGCCGGCACCCCGTCAAGCAGGGAGAGCGGGGTGCCAGCGCGCCAGCGCGCAGCTGAGGCGGCAGCGGCGGCCAGCGCCCCCTCGGCATCCAGGTGGACGAAGGCACCGAGAGCCTCCAACACAGCCGCCCGCTCCAGGCACGCGGTGGTGACGGCGACTGGGTCCAAGCGCTTGGCGCGGTAACCCGACGACAGTGCTGTCGCAGACAGGGCTGGCAGAACACTCACGATGTGGCCTCATGCGGTGCAAGGTTCTGATCCAACTGGCGCAGCAGCTGGCGCAGGCGTTCGGTCGTCGCGTCATCCAAGCTGCCGAGCATTTTCGCTTCCCATTCGAGTGCGATCGGCACGATCTGCTCCGCCAACGCCCGGCCTTGGGTGCTGAGCGCAATCGCGACTGCGCGGCGGTCGCTCTCGGATACCGTGCGGGTGACCAATCCCTCCGCCGCCATGCGTTGGACCAAACGCGAGAGGGTTGACGCGTCGATCGAGGTTGCCAGTGCCAGCACATCGATGCGTGCCGCGTCGCTTTCCAGCAATGCCGCCAGCACGCGCCATTCACTCAAACCGACACCGAGCGGGCGGATCTGATCGGTGAAGCCCGCCACAATGCGCCGGGCCGCGCGGTTCAGCAGGTAGGGCAGGTACGCCTGGAGGTCGAACGCCATGGGCGCCATTCTAGGGTGCTTGCCGCTCGGACCAAAAGGGGGGACGGTTTGCGTACCCTCGACAGATGCCAGCGCGCTGGCTTGCTGTCACCATGGCGTTCGTCACCAAACCCGTCGCGGAGCGTCGCTGCAGTTGACGCCTCCGGTCGATGGTGTACTGTCGGAAAAAATATCTGCAGATGCAGATATCTCCTCGGGGGGAGGGACCATTGGACCACGCAACACTGCCTGGGCGCTGGGCATGGCCAAGCGCGGATGAAGCCCGTGTGCCCTACTGGGTCTACACCGATCCTGACCTCTATGCGGAAGAACAGCGGCGGATCTTTGCCGGGCCGACCTGGAACTATGTGGCTCTGGCGGCCGAAGTGCCGGTGCCGGGATCGTTCAAGCGCACGGTGATCGGCGAGCAGCCGGTGATCGTCGTGCGCGGCGCCGATGGCGCGATCCGGGTGTTGGAAAACCGCTGTGCGCATCGCGGCGTCAAGCTCTGCCAGCAGGATTTCGGCCAGGCGGAGGATTTCGTCTGCCCGTACCACCAGTGGCGTTATGACCTTGCGGGTGCGCTCACCTCCGTGCCCTATCGCCGCGGCCTCAAGGGCCAGGGCGGTATGCCAGCGGATTTTCGCCTGCAAGACCATGGCCTCGCCCAGCTCAGCGTGACGGAGCGTGGCGGTGCTGTGTTCGCGAGCTTTGCCGCGGCACCGCCCGCCTTCGAAGACTATTTGGGGCCGAGGATGCTGGGGTACTTCGACCGGCTGTTCTCCGGCCGGCCGCTCGAAGTGCTGGGCTATTCGCGCCAGCGCATCCCCGGCAACTGGAAGCTCATGCTGGAGAACATCAAGGACCCGTACCACGCCGGCACCTTGCACGTGTTCTTCGTCACCTTCGGCCTGTTTCGGGCCGATCAGCCGTCGCGCATCGAGATGGACGAGACTGGCATGCACGCGGTTCTGGTGTCGCAGAAGGGCGAACAGGTCTCCAACGAAATCACCAGCTCCCTCAGTCAGTTCCAGGGTGATCTTAAACTTGCCGATCCGCGTATTCTGGACCCGGTGAAGGAATTCGACGGGCCGGAAACCGTGGTCATGCAGACTGTGTGGCCGAACGTGATCTTGCAGCAGCAGACCAATTCGCTCTCCACCCGCCAGATCTGCCCGCGCGGGCCGGATGCGTTCGATTTCGTCTGGACCCACTTCACCTATGCGGACGACACGCCGGAGATGAAGCGCCGCCGCTTGCGCCAGGCGAACTTGTTTGGCCCCGCCGGCCTGGTCTCGGTCGATGACGGCGAGGTGATTGAAATGGCGCACCAAGGCTTGACTGGATTCCCGGGTCGCGCGGCAGTGGTGGAAATGGGCGGGCGCGATACGGCGGACACCACGCACCAGCTGACCGAAGCCGCGATCCGCAAGATGTACCGCCACTATCGCCAGGTGATGGGGCTCTAGCATGACACCGGACCAGCGCTTTGCGATCCAGGACCTGTACGACGCCTACTGTGCTGCCCTCGACGATGGCGACTTGGAGGCGTGGCCCGGGTTCTTCCTTGATCCCTGCCTCTACCGCGTGACCGCGGCCGAGAACTGGGACCGCGGCCTGCCGCTCAGCCTGATCGCCTGCGAAAGTGTCGCGATGCTGGAAGACCGGGTGACGAGCCTGCGCCGCACCCAGATGTTCGCCGCCCGGCGCGTGCGGCACTTCCTGTCTGCCTGGCGCTATGCCGCCGATGGTGAGGCGGTGGTGGTGCGCGCGAACTACTGCCTGCTGCAATCGATCGAAGGCGAGCCAACCACTGTACTCGCCGCCGGGCGCTACATCGACCGCCTGATCGAGACCGCGGACGGCTTTAAGTTCCAAGAAAAGATCGCGGTTTATGATTCGCCGCTGGTGCCCAATTCGCTTATCTTTCCGGTGTGAGTGCGGAGTCAGCCATGGCCGATACCCTAATGATAGAGCCAGCT
>JAAFHH010000525.1 GCA_013297545.1 Alphaproteobacteria bacterium | reverse complement strand
GCAGCGTCTCGATTGGCAGGCGGTTCATCAGGTTTGCTCCTCAAAGCCTTTGCCCTGGGCCAAGCGTTGGATCGAGGCTTGGCGCAGCTGGTCGATGGTCTGGCGTGTGGTGATTTGCTCGGGCGGTACCTTCAGATGCAGCAAAGCTGGCCCGCCGTGGCGTTCGGCCATGCGTACTGCATCCATGAACTGATCCGTCGCCGCCACCGTGGCGCTGAAGGCGCCGTAGGCGGTCGCAAGCGCTGCAAAGTCCGGATTGTGCAGCTCGGTTGCCGAGACGCGGCCCGGGAAGCGGCGTTCCTGGTGCATGCGGATCGTGCCGTACATGCCGTTGTCGAACACCAGAATGATCGGCCCGCCGCCGGTGCGCTTGGCTTCCTGCATGGAGGTTGCGAGTTCTTGGCCGGTCATCAAGAACCCGCCATCGCCAACGAAGGAGATCACTTGGGAGGCCGGCCGGCAGATCTTCGCCGCCACACCCGCGGGTACCGAATAGCCCATCGCGCCCGAAGTTGGACCCAGCTGCCGACCCGGACGCCGATAGGTCAAGAAGCGCTGCGCCCAGCCGGAGAAATTGCCGGCATCGATGGTGATGATGGCGTCGTCACGCAGGTGCTGATCCAGCGCGCGCATCGCCTGGCCGAGGTTCAAGGTCGACGTCGTCGCACTTGGCACCAATTGCGCTTCATAGTCCGCCCGGGCAGCCGCCCGCCACGCCCCCCATCCGCCACCGATCGGTGGCAGGGCGGCCAAGGCGGCAGCGATCTCCGGCATGCCGGCTTGGATACCAAGGGTAGGGCGCACGACCCGGCCGAGTTCTTCGGCCGCCGCGTGGATATGGATCAGGGTTTGGCGCGGCTCTGGAATGCCAAACGCCGTGTAGGATTGGGAGGTGATTTCGCCGAGCCTAGCACCAACGGCCAGGATCAGATCCGCCTCACCCAGGCGTTTCACCAATGCTGGATTGGCACCGGTGCCGAGATCGCCAATCCACACGGCCAAGCGGTTGTCGACCACGTCTTGGCGGCGGAAGGACGAACAGGTCGGCAGATCTTGTGCTTGAGCAAACCGCGCGATGTCGGCGGCGGCCGCGTCGGTCCACCCGCCACCGCCGACCAGCAAGATCGGGCGCTGGGCTTGGCTCAGCCGTCGTTGCAGCTCCGCCATGTCCGACGCACCGGGATGGGCACGCACCGGCTGGCTGCGGCCACGGTCCGCGACTGCGACGGTATCGCGCAGCATGTCTTCCGGCAGTGCCAGCACCACCGGCCCCGGCCGGCCGGAGGCAGCGACCTGGAACGCTTGGCCGATGTATTCCGGGATGCGCTCGGCCTGATCGATCTGCGCCACCCACTTCGCGAGGGGCGCGAACATCTTGCGGAAATCGACTTCCTGGAACGCTTCTCGGTCCATCATGCCGCGGGCGACTTGGCCGACCAGCAGCACCATCGGGGTCGAATCCTGATGCGCGGTGTGCACACCGATCGCCGCATTGCACGCCCCCGGCCCGCGGGTGACGAAGGCGACTCCGGGGGTTTGGCGCAGCTTGCCAGCGGCTTCGGCCATGAACGCCGCCCCGCCTTCTTGCCGGCAGGTGACGAGCCGCAGTTCCGGCCGGTCGACGGCCGCGTCCAGCACTTCGAGATAACTCTCGCCGGCAACCGAAAACGCGAGGTCGACGCCCTCATGGATCAGGCTGTCGACAATCAATTGGCCGCCGGTGCGTGTGCTCCGCTGCATGTGCTGGCTCCCCTTCCCCGTCGACACCTGTTAAGCGGCTGGTGCAGGCTTTGCAAGGCAGCCACCAGCGTTTCACCCCCGCGAGGACAGCATGGAAGACTATCTCGGCGCATTTCGATCGGACACCCTCATCCCGCGCGACGGTGCTGCGTCCGGTCCCCTCAGCGGGCGGACCCTGGGCGTGAAGGATCTGTTCGATGTCCAGGGCATCGTCACCGGTGCGGGTACGCCCGATTTTCGCTTGGGCCGGGCACCGGCGGCTGCGGACGCCGATGCCGTTGCCGCATTGTTGGCGGCCGGTGCCAAGTTTGTCGGCAAGACCCACACCGACGAACTCGCGTTCGGGCTGTTTGGCCGCAACGCGCACTTTGGCACGCCGACCAACGCTGCCGCACCCGACCGGGTGCCGGGCGGATCCTCGTCGGGATCTGCCGCTGCAGTGGCCGGCGGGTTGGTCGACATCGCTCTCGGCACGGACACCGGCGGCTCGGTGCGCATCCCGGCTTCGTTCTGTGGCATCTATGGCCTGCGCCCCTCCCATGGCCGGATATCAACCAAGGGGGTGCACGACCTCGCGCCCAGCTTCGATACTGTCGGCTTGTTCGCGCGCGACCCCGCGGTGTTGGCACAAGGGTACGACGCGTTGTTGCCGGCCGATCAGCCGACCGTACCGACCCGGCTGCTGGTCGCAACCGACATGGTCGCCCGCGCGGATGCGGAGGTAGTGGTGGCCTGGCGGGCGAAGCTGCCGGCCCTCGCCAGCCTGTTCGCCAGCAGCACCGAGGTCACAGCTGCCGGCGACCAGCTCGCGGACTGGGCGATGGCGTTTCGCGTGATCCAAGGTGTGGAAGGCTGGGCCACCGACGGCGCGTGGATCGACGGCTCACGCCCAAACCTCGGCGCCGACGTCGCGCGCCGCTTCGCCTGGGCGAAGACAGTGCCGGCAGACAAGGCCGTGGCCGGACGCGTCGTTCAGCGCGCAGCGACCAAAACCCTCGAAGATCTGATCGGCAGCGATGGCGTCCTCGCCCTACCCACCTC
>JAAFHH010000524.1 GCA_013297545.1 Alphaproteobacteria bacterium | reverse complement strand
TCTCCACCAGCACATCGGTGTGGGCGAGCAGGCGTTCAAACACGATCCGGTCGGCTGGTACTTTTAGGTTCAGCGCGATCGACTGCTTGCCGCGGTTGAGCGACAAGAAATACCCGGACTTGCCATTCAGGAACGGCCCAAAACTGCGCGCATCATCGCCGCCCTCAGGGGTTTCCACCTTGATCACACTGGCGCCGAGGTCAAACAGCATCATGGTGCAGTAAGGCCCGGCCAGCACCCGGGTGAGATCCAACACGCGCAAGCCGGCAAGCGGTTTGGCGTCGGTTTCAGCTGGGGTCATGGCGCGCTCTCCCTCGAAGGCTGGCATCGGTAGCCGAAAGGCGGCGAGCCGCCAAGGCTTTCGCAGCCGAGCGCCCTGGTTTAGCCTCGCACCCATGCGGTTTTCTCGGATCCCAGTCGAACCAGATGTCGGCCTGCAGCTGATCGAGCGCGGCGAGGCCAAGCCCGGCCGCCGGCCGGTCGTGTGTGTCCATGGGCTGACCCGCAACGCGCGGGATTTCGACGCGCTCGCAACCGCCCTGGCAGAGGAGACTCGCGTGATCGCGGTCGACGTCGCGGGACGCGGTGGGTCGGACCGCCTGGCAGATCCGTTGCGCTATCGAAACGATATTTATGCCGGGCATCTGATCACGGTGCTCGCTGCCCTCGACCTCGGGCCGGTCGATTGGATTGGCACCTCGATGGGCGGGCTGATCGGCATGATCGTGGCCGCGACTGCGCCCGCCGCGATCGCGCGCCTCGTGTTGAACGATGTGGGGGCCGTGGTGCCAGCCGCGGCACTGCAGCGCATCGGTGAGTACCTCGCGGTCGACCGCAGCTTCGACAGCCTCGCCCACGCGGAGGCGCATTTTCGCAAGGTCCACGCCCCCTTCGGGCCGCTGAGCGATGCCGAATGGCGCCACCTCACTGGGCGCTCGGTCCGCTGGACCGACGATGGCCGCGTGGTGCCGACCACCGATCCATTGATTCGCACTGCCTTCGCGCAGCCGATCACCGCCGACATCGAGCTTTGGCCGCTGTGGGCCGCGATCCGCCAGCCGACCTTGCTGCTGCGCGGCGCAGACAGTGATCTGCTCACTGCAGACGTGGCGCAGCGTATGGCGGAAGCTGATCATGTCGATCTCGTAACGTTCTTGGGTGTCGGGCACGCGCCTGCGCTGGTCGCACCCGATCAGATCGCAGCTGTCCGCCAGTGGCTGACGCACTAGCCGACGCTCGACGCCTGGCGGCAGCGGGCATGCGCGACGGGGCGGCCATGGCGTATCGGCGCTGGCTCACCGACCATCCAGACGACGCGATTGCGGCGAGCGAGCTGCAGCACCTGGTGCTGACCGCGCTTGATAATGCTGACGGGCACCGGCAGGTGGGTGCGTTTGATCGCGCAGCGCGCGAGCTCGACTGGTTTTTGGAAGAGGTGCCGGGAGACCCGGCCGCGTTGGCGCTTGCGGGCGAAGTGGCATACTGCCAGGCACGGTTTCGCCATGCCCGCCACCTTCTCGATCTGCGCCTGCAACAACCGCAGCTGACGCCTGCGATCGTCGCCAATGCCGGGCTCGCGGCGCTGGCCTGCGGCGATCCAGCGGCCGCCGATGCCCTGTTCGATCAGGCGCTTGCCCTTGGCGCACCGCCAGATCAGGTGGCGGTACCCCACGCGGCGGCGGTGACGATGGCGGGTGACTGGCGGCGCGGCTTTCAGCTGTTTGAGGCGCGCCTCGCGGGGCCCGGCTATGCCCATGCCTTGCGCGTGCCCACACCAGTTTGGAACGGGGTGTTGGAGCCCGGTCTGCGATTGGTGCTGATCGCGCAGCAAGGGTTTGGCGACGCGATCCAGATGGTGCGCTTTGTGCCACAGCTCCAATGGGCTGGCGTCCGGGTCGTGATCGCGGCCCCGCTGCCACTGCACCGGGTGTTGCAGGCGTTGGCACCCGTCGTGCCGCTTCACCAGGTACCGGAGCATGATGTGCACCTCGATCTGATGTCGCTGCCCCATCGCCTGGGTACCACCCCAGACACCGTGCCAAACGCCCCGTATCTCGCCGCTGATCCTGATCGCGTGGCGGTATGGCAGGAGCGCTTGCGGGACCTGCCAGGGCGGCGCCTCGGCCTGGTGTGGGCCGGCAGCAGCCATGGCGGCTCCCCGGTGCTAACTGCGATCGACCGCCGTCGATCGCTGCCCGCCAACCAGCTGCGCTACCTGCCGCAGGCGGGTATCAGCTGGGTCTCGTTGCAGATCGACCGGGCGCCGCCAGAACCGTTCTTGCTCGATGTCCGCGCCCATCTGCCGGATTTCGCGGAGACGGCCGCGGCCATGATGGCTCTCGACGCGATTGTTGCAGTCGACACGGCGGCGATCCACCTCGCTGGCGCGCTAGGCCGGCCTGCAACCCTGCTCAACCGCTTCGACAGCTGTTGGCGCTGGGGGGCTGCGGGAGAGACGACGCCGTGGTACCCGAGCGTGCGGATCCTACGCCAAGCGGACGAAGGCGCCTGGCGGCCGGTGCTGGCGCACATCCCCTAGTGCTGCAGCTGTTTGGCCACCCGCCTTGCGGCATAGGTCAAGATCCCGTCAGCGCCGGCGCGCTTAAAGCAAAGCAGGGCTTCCAGCATCGCGCGGTCCCGGTCCAGACAGCCGGCCGCAGCGGCGGTCTCAATCATCGCGTACTCGCCAGAGACTTGGTAGGCGAAGGTCGGCACCTTGAAGTTATCCTTTACCCGGCGCACGATGTCGAGGTAGGGCAGGCCCGGCTTGACCATCACCATGTCGGCCCCCT
>JAAFHH010000522.1 GCA_013297545.1 Alphaproteobacteria bacterium | reverse complement strand
TGTCGCCTCAACCGTCGATGCCGCCGCGGCCGACCAGATTTGCCAGGCGAGCCAAACGATGTACGCCGAACCCGCGATCTTCATCGCGACATGAAGTTCGGGAACAGCAGCGACGATTGCGCCAACACCGGCCGCGACCAGCAGGATCAAGCCGACGAAGCCAATCGAAATCCCCATCATGTGCGGCAGGGTGCGGCGAAACCCGAACGTCATGCCGGAGGCGAGCAACATCACATTGTTCGGGCCGGGCGTGATCGACATCACGGTCGCAAACGCAAGGATCGAGCCGATGAGGGTCCAGGTCATGCACTGCCTCCCGAGGAATTTTGGTCAGCATGGTTGACGCTTTTCCTGGGGTCGAGGCGGAATCTGCCTCGACATACCTGCATCCCGGCAGGCTCATAGCGCACCGCGCCAAAGCCCCTCCCCCGCTTGCAAGGGGAGGGGCGATAGGGCTACCCGACCTTGTGCCCGGCCGCCGCCTTGTAGTCCTGCACGATGCGGGCGATGTCGGCGGGGTCGATCACGTCTTCTATAGTGGTGAACCCGCCCGGCGCCTTGGCCTCGATCAGGTCGAGGATGGCATCCAGACCCTCCTGCCGATTGCGCCGGACGATTTCCGTCGTCATCGGCCGGCGGGACTGGTCGTAGGCCGCCAGCGCGGCGTCGGTGATCCCGCCCGCCAGCGCTGCCGCCAACGCTTTGGCATCCAGAATCGCCTGCGTCGCACCATTGGAGCCGATCGGGTACATTGGGTGGGCTGCGTCGCCCAACAGCACCACCCGGTCGCCTGCCCACCCGGGCAGCGGGTCGCGGTCGACCATCGGCCATTCCAAGATCTGGTCGGCCGCTCGGATCAGGCCCGGCACGTCGAGCCACTCGAAGCGCCACTGGCCGAACACCGGCAGCAGGTCTTCGATCCGGCCGCTGCGGCTCCAGTCCTCGCGGGCGGGGGCGGTGAGCGTGCCGCCGGCGCCGTCCGCGCGCACGCGGATATCGGCGATCCAGTTGATCAGGCGGGTGTCGCCGTGGTCCTCCAGCGGGTAGACAACGAACTTCGCTTGGGAATGGCCGGCTTGCACCATGGTGCGGCCGTCGAGGAAGGCCGGTGCCCGGCTGGTGCCGCGCCACATCATCACGCCGTTCCACTTCGGTGCCCCCTCGTCCGGCACAAAGGCGCGGCGCACGCGAGAGTGGATGCCGTCCGCCCCGATCAGCAGGCTGCCGCGGATGTCCGCCTGCCCGGCCCAGGAGGTCACCACCCCTGGACCGTCGACCCGCCAATCGGTCAAGCGGTGACCGGTCAGCACCGGAATGCCGCGGGCCGTAACGGCGTGCCAGAGCAGCATCTGCAGTCGGCCACGGTGGATGGAATACTGGGGCCAGCTGTAGCCACCGCTGAGGCCGCGCGCATCGCGAAAAATCGTCTGGCCATGGCGATTGGCGAACACAAGCGCTGCCGTTGGCACGCCTGCTGCCGCCAGCGCATCGGCCAAACCAAGCTCAGACAACACTTCAACAGCATGCGGTAAAATGTTGATGCCAACACCAAGTGGCTTCAGCTCCGCCGTCGCCTCCGCGACCACGATCGGCAAGCGCTGGGCATGCAGCGCCAACGCCGCCGTCAAGCCACCGATGCCGCCGCCGGCAATGATGATCGGATCCATGGGCTTAGCCTTACGCTGTGTTCGACTGTGTGGCTGCCCACTGTAGTCGAAACCTCAGGAGCACCCGAAGTAGCTCTTACTCTTTCGCGGCGTTTGCGGTGACGCACACACCCCTTTGCGAATGCGCAGCAGCAGATGTCCTATCACAGCGTCCTGAACCTTGAACGCACCGGAGTCGACACCCCGCTCCAACACCGTGCGCGCTTCGATCCTGGCGTAGCGATACAAGATGTAGGATGGGTGCGTGATAAAGGGGTGGTCACCGGCATTGAGCCGGCACGTCGGATCGCAGAGCGTGCCGGTCCAACTCGACACCGGCACCAAAAGAAACCTCCCCAACGAACACTCATCAGTACAGATCACGAAGAGGTGCTTATTGTTGGGATTGTGGGTGGTGCCGGACGGAATCAAAACGGTGCCAGATTTGTAGGGAAACCTTGGCATCAGCCACGAATTTCCTGAAACACCCTCTCGACCTCAGCGAACGACTGCGCAGTTTCAGCGAACGCTTCAGCCGACGGTATGCCCACAGCTTCCATGATCCGGGCGAGTGGAATCAGCACGGAACGACCCTGCGGATCTTGCCACTCCGGGACATTCGTCTCGACGTGCGTCCAATCCCGCAGCTGCCATTGGTCCATGTGGCCAAACCGCTGCCATACCGCGTCCAAACAGTCGATGTCAGCCTCGCTCAATTCATCCAAATCGCTTGGCGCATCTTTCCTGACGGAAACCTCATGGTTCGCACGGTCCCGGAGGTAGCGTGACCAACCACACGCATCCAAGTCGTACTCTCCATTGATATGGCCATAGGTCAGTGAGTTTACCGGACCATGCGGCATAGAATAGCGATCTTCTTCCAGTATCGGAAAGCCAAAGCGCTGAATACTCTCACGATCAGCCAGATAGACAAGCTTGATCACCTTCAGCACGGAGATTCTCCGATGCAAAGTCTTCGAGGCAAGATAGGCGATCACTTGCGCCGCTTTTTCTGCGTTGTAGGCCATTCGGTCTCAGTCAGCGTTGCAGCGGCAACACACCCATGGTTTCCCGCTCAAATGCCTATGCGAAGATAGAGGATCTGGTTCCTGCTGTCGATGTCGCAGGGCCAATGCCCCCTCCCGCCCCA
>JAAFHH010000521.1 GCA_013297545.1 Alphaproteobacteria bacterium | reverse complement strand
GAGCGGCGAGGTGCGGTAGAGGGCGGCCAAGCCCTGGCGGGCAACCGGGCGGATCGCGGGCGCGTCGACCTTCAAGAGCGCCAGCACCGGCAGGGCCGAGGCGATCAAGATCGCAGCATAGGAATAAAGCTGGAAGCCACCCGGAAACCCGAGGTTTAGGAGCTGCTGGCCGAGCGCGATCGCCATGAAATTGACGACCATGTAGGTCGCCAAGATCCGCCCACGGCGCGCCGGGTCTGCGCGGTCTTGCAGCCAGCTTTCGATCACCACGAACACGCCGGCCATGCCGAAGCCGGCCCCAAAGCGCAGCGGCGCCCACCACCCGCCCGGGATCACCAGCGCCATCGCAAGGCAAGACGCGACCACTACTACGCCAAACCCCACAAACGCCCGGATATGGCCAACCCTGGCAATCGCCTTGGGGCCGCGCACCGAGCCTGCGATCAGGCCAAGGAAGTAACACGCGATTACCGGCCCGGCGATCTCCAGCGGCACGCCGACTACCGAGAGGTGGACCGAGGTCAAGGTCATCAACAGCGCATTGCCCAGCACTGCCAGCGCGATGGCGACGAACAGCGGGGCGAGCGCCAGGGTCATCGCTCTGGCGCTCCGGGAATGCGGGCCCAACCGCGCTGGATATCGGCCAAGCGGAACGCGATGCGCAGCTGGTCTGGCGTCTCGAGTTTTGCAATGGCGCCGAGGCGCTGGGCTGTCTCCCCGGCCAGCGTAATCGGCAGCGCCGGGCGCACGAGGCCATCGGCGAACAGCCGTTGACCGGCTTCCGACAGCACGTAGTTCAGCCACAGGCGGGCTGCGTTCTCATTGCGGGCACCGCGCAGCATGGCGACGGCGAAGGGCAGGCTGGCCGTGCCCTCGGTTGGGGCCACCACCTCCATATCCTCGCCAAACCCATCGAGGTGGCGCACGCGCAAGATGTCGGGCTCGAGCCCGATCCACACCCCAATCTCACCGCGCAAGAACCGCGGGCCGATGGCACCTTGGGTCTCAATCCGTTGGATCGAGCCCGCACGGTGGATTTCGGCCAAGAGATCAAGGCCCGGCTGCACCGTTTCCAGCCCCGCCCCTTGCCCCGTGGCGGCAGACGCGGCGAGGGCGACCGCCACCCCTTCGATCAAGCTGCGCGGGCTGGCATAGACCACCTGGCCGCGCAGATCTGCGCGGCGCAGATCCGCCCAACTGCGCACGGGCTGGCGCACCCGGCGCTTGTTGATCGCAAACACGACGGGTGCCTGGTGCACCGCGATCCATTGGCCGGCCGGATCGCGCAAGGCCGGTGCGATCCGGTCAAACCCCGGCGGCCGGCGTTCCGGCGGCAAGGCACCGAGCAACCCGCGCGAGGCGGCATCGACCGCGACGAAGGCCGGCAGATAGACGACATCCGCCGTTGGCCGGCCGCGCGTGCGCTCCATCGTATCGAGGGCGGCCCCCTGGCCGGCCGCGTTATAAGTCAGCAGCACATGCGGGTAGCGCTGCTCAAAGCCGCGAATCACCGCCGCCCAATTGGCGAACCCCGGCGGCGTGTTGAGGGCAGCAACCGCGCCTTCGCGTGCCGCCGCTTCATAGAGCGCCTGCTCGCCCGAGTAGAGTTCCGGCCCCTCCAGGGTCTGTGCCGCCAGCGGCGACGCGAGGAGGGTGAGGGCAACAGCAACAGCAGCGCGCATGGTGGCTCCAGACAATGTGCGACCGAGGGGGCGAGCATGCGCTGGAAATCGAGGGGCGGCGAGGGGTTTTGGTGAGCGCCCCGAGCGCTCAGTCGCGCATCGGGTTGAAGGTTGCGACACCCGCAAAGTCCCGCTCATTGGCAGTCGCTACCACGCAGTCGTGCGCGACGGCAACGGCCGCGATAATGGTGTCGAGCGGGCTGCGTGGCCGGCCGATGGCGCGACCTTCCGACATCAAGCGTGCCCAGATCATCGCCGCGCGTTCGTCGAAGGGGAGGATGCGACCCTGAAACAGCAGCTGTGGACCATCAGAACTGAAAAACCAGGACTCGACGGCTTGGCGTTTGCGGCCGTGCGGCGCGTCCAAAATGCCCCGCCGGATTTCAGCCACCGTGAGACTGGAAATGAACAGGTCTGCCCCCGGCTGCGTCCAGAACCATGTGTCGAGCGCAGAGGACGACAGGGGCTTGAAAAGATTGCTGACGATGTTGGTGTCCAAGAGATAGCGAGTCACAGATCTACAAACCGCGGCTCGCAGTGCTCGCGCTCGAAATTGAGGTCAGCCCCTACAAGTGGGGATCGCCGCAGTGCTGCCCAGATCTCGCGACCGCTGAGCGCCTGCGTGGGTTGAGGCTTTGTCTCGATGGCCGAGACAATCGTTTCGCGAAGGCCTGCCGCCTGCGGTCCGTCTTCTCCCAAGCAGCGTGCGAGTGCTCGGATAAGGTCGCGATCCTCACTGCGCACCAGCACTTCACAGCGCGTCAGGCCGCGGCTCGCGGCGCGCTCACGGTACTGCTGCGTTGCGCGCTTCTGTGCAGTCGTGCCCATCGCTGGCCTCCTCGGATATGACCGGAGATATACTGCTGATGGTGGGTCGACACAAGCTCCGGCGGGTATGCGCAAAGGCTTCCCCCCACCCACCCACTCCCCTAGGCTCCCCGCTCGGGTGAGGGTTGGGGGACGCATGAACGGGTTGAAGCGGCTGCTGGAGCAGCCAGGCTGTGTGTTGGCGCCGGGCGTCTATGACGCCATGGGGGCGTTGTTCGCGGAGCAGGCGGGGTTTCAAGCGCTCTATCTCTCGGGTGCCTCGGTTGCCTACGCGCGGCTTGGGCGCGGT
>JAAFHH010000520.1 GCA_013297545.1 Alphaproteobacteria bacterium | reverse complement strand
ATGCGCAATGGGAGGGTCTGCCCTGCCTGTGACCAAACGGCTGTGGACACAGGCGCTGGACCGGCGCCACTCTCAGCGCAGATAGGCTTGCGTCGGCAGACGCCGGGATCTCGGGGGAGAGTGACATGGACGGACACTGGCTGAAGCGCGGCGTGGCGGCATTGGCGCTGTCAATGGCGATGGGGGCAGGGGCGGCGAGTGCGCAGGTGGTGGAGATCGAGTACTGGCAGTACACGTTCCCGTCGCGGGTCAAAGCGGTCAATGAATTGATCGTGAAGTTCCAGCAGGCGAACCCGAACATCCGCGTCAAGCACACGGATCTGCCGTACAACGACTATCGCACCCGTATCGCAGCCGCACTGCCAGCCGGCCAAGGCCCCGACGTTATGCAGCTGTTCTACGGCTGGCTTGCGGACTACACGCGCGCCAAGCTGATCCAACCGCTGCCGGCCGACGTGTTCCCCGCCGCCACCATCGACCGGGAATTCTTTCCGATGGTGCAGGTGATGAAGGTCGATGGCGACTACTACGCCCTACCGACCGCCGTGCGCTCGCTGGCGCTGTTCTGGAACAAGCGCTTGTTCCGCGAAGCGGGCCTCGATCCAGAACGGCCGCCGCGCACGCTGGAAGAACTGATCGAGTTCTCCAAGCGTCTGACCAAGCGCGATCCGGCTGGCAACTTGACCCAAGTTGGCATCGCGATGGATCCGGCGGCGCAAGATCACCACTACTGGCGCGAAGTGCTGGTGCGCCAGTTCGGCGGCACGCCCTACAGCCCCGACGGCCAGAAGGTCGCCTACACCTCGCCGCAAGGCTTGGCCGCAACCCGCGTGTTCGCGGACTTCTTCATGACCCACCGGACGGCAGAAGTCGGCTTCCTGACTGATCAGCTGACCCAGTTCCGCTCCGGCCGGGCGGGCCTGACCATCGACGGTTCGTTCCGCTTGGCGGCGTTTGATGGCCAGCGCGGGCTCGACTACGGCGTGACCGATTTGCCGACGCACAACGGCATCGCTTCGAACTTCGGGTCCTACTGGGCGAACGCGATCACCACCAAAGCAACCGGTGTGCGGCGCGACGCGGCGGCCAAGTTCTTGGCCTACCTGGTCTCGCCCGAGGCGATGGAGTTGTGGCTGAAGGAAGTGGGCGAATTGCCGGCGCGCGTCGCTGTCGCGCGCACCGATGCCAACGCCAACCACCCGAAGTTCGGGCCGTTCATCCGCGGCCTCGCCAACGCGCACGCAACCGATTTCGTGGACGAAAGCGCCCAGCGCCAGGTGGTGATCGATTTCCTCGACCGCCTGAAGCTCACCGGGGCAACCTTGGAAGGATCGCTCGACGCGATGGCGCGGGCTGAGCAAGCGCTGCTCGACCGGTTCTACGCCACCCGCTGATGGTCACACTCGCGAGCGAGCAGCGGACGACCCGGGGGGCCGTCTTTTATGACGGCCTCACCGTCGGTCAGAAGCGTGCGTTGTGGGCGTGGGCGTTCTTGGCGCTGCCGATCGTGTTCTACGTGCTGGTGCGGTTCTATCCGACGGCGCAGGCGTTCTGGCTGTCCTTGACCGACTGGAACTTGTTGACGAAGGCGAACTTCGTCGGCTTTGCCAACTACAGCCAGATGTTCGCAGACCCGGTGTTCTGGCACGTGCTGTGGAACACCACACTCTATCTGCTGCTCGGCTTGCCGATCAGCCTCGGCCTCGCGTTTCTGATCGCGTACTACTTGGATCAGGTCAGGGTTGGCCATGCGCTGATCCGCGCCCTCTACTTCATTCCGCACATCACCACGGCGGTTGCGATCGCCTGGGTGTGGCGGTGGTTCTACCAGCCGATCCCGGTCGGCGCGTTCAACGAGTTCCTGACCTTCTTCGGCCTGCCGCAGCAGCCGTTCTTGCGCTCCACCACGCAGGCCCTGCCGGCGGTGTTGGCGCCGGCGATCTGGTCGCTACTGGGCTTTCAGATCGTGATTTTCTTGGCGGGCCTGCGCGCGATCCCAGCGACATACTATGAGGCAGCCGAGATCGATGGTGCGGGCAAGGCCAGGATCTTGTGGGAAATCACCCTGCCGCAGCTGAAGCCAACCCTGGTGTTCTTGACCGTGCTGACCACCATCGGCTTGCTGCGGATCTTCGACATCGTCTACGCGATGACCGGTGGCGGGCGGGCCGCCCCCGGCGGGCCGCTCAACACCACCAAGCCGTTGGTGCTCTACATCTATGAAAGTGCGTTCTCCAGCTTCCAGATGGGCTACGCGGCGGCACAAACCGTGGTGTTGTTCTTGATCCTGCTGGTGATCACGCTGGTACAGCTCAGGATCTCGCGCAAATGACCGCACTTGCCCTGCGCCTGGAACCTGGCCGGATTGTTGCCTGGACCTTGCTGTTCCTCGGCGGCGTCATCATGGTGATGCCGTTTGTGTTCATGGCCTCAGCCTCGCTGAAGTTTAACCACGAGGTTTATGAAATCAGCCTGTGGCCAAAAGAGCCGACGTTTAGCAACTACGTCTACCTGTTCACCGAAACCCGGTTTGTGCACTGGTTCGTGACCTCCCTCATCGTCGCCACCATCACGACGATTTCGGTGCTGTTCTTCGATAGCTTGGTTGGCTACACGCTCGCCAAGTTTGACTTCCGTGGCCGGCGGCTGGTGTTCATCGCGATCCTGTCGACCTTGATGATCCCAACCGAAATGCTGGTGATCCCGTGGTACATCCTGGCGAAGGACTTGGGCTGGCTCGACACCTACTGGGGCATCATGTTCCCCGGCCTGATGACCGGCTTCGGCACCTTCCTGATGC
>JAAFHH010000519.1 GCA_013297545.1 Alphaproteobacteria bacterium | reverse complement strand
CAGCGTGCCGGGCCCAAGGGGTTCGACCACCGTCACCGCCGCTTCAAAGCTGACCATGCCGGGGGCCGTGGCACCGTCCGCGATCGTCAAGTCATCGGGGCGGATGCCAACCATCACCGCGCGACCCGCCTCTGGCCCGTCGCGGCCCGGCAGGGCAAGGGCAATCCCCTCCCCCAGCTGCACACCGGGACCTGGCAGCATAGTGCCCGGCACGATGGTCATGGCGGGCGAGCCGATGAAGGTGGCGACGAACAAGTTCGCCGGGCGCTGATACACCTCCAGCGGCGTGCCGAGCTGTTCGATCCGGCCGTCTTTCATCACCACGACCCGGTCGGCAAGGGTCATCGCTTCGATCTGGTCGTGGGTGACATAGATCGACGTGGTGCGCACGCGCTGGTGCAGCTTCTTGATCTCGGTACGCACAGAGTGGCGCAGCTTCGCGTCCAGGTTCGACAACGGTTCATCGAACAAAAACACCGCGGGTTCGCGCACGATCGCGCGGCCCATGGCAACCCGCTGGCGCTGACCGCCCGAAAGCTCGCCGGGCTTGCGGTCGAGCAGGCCAGACAGGCCCAGCATCTCGGCCGCCGCGCCCACGCGGCTCTCAATCTCCGCCGTCGGCAGGCGGGCGGCACGCAGGCCAAAGCCCATGTTGCGCGCGACACTCATGTGCGGGTAGAGCGCGTAGTTCTGGAACACCATCGCGATGTTGCGATCCTTCGGCGGCACGCGGTTGACCACGCGGCCCCCGATTGCGATCTCGCCGGATGTCGTGTCTTCGAGGCCCGCGACCATTCGCAAGGTCGTTGACTTGCCACAGCCGGACGGGCCGACAAGGACCAAGAATTCCGCATCCGCGATCTCCAGCGAGAGATCATGGACGACCGGCACGGTGCCGAAGCGCTTGGCGACGTGAGAAAGGGTGACAGTGGCCACTACGCGGCACTCCCCGCGCGCCAGAGCTGTACAGACGCCGCCAGGTGCTCCGCCGCCTCCGTCGCCTGCACCGCGTGGGCGACTTGGCGGTCCCGTTCCGCCGCGATCCGCGCACGGTAGCGGCTGAGGCTGGCGGCGAGCGCTGCTGGCGCCGGCCCACCGGTGAGGCCGCGCACGGCAACGAAGTGTTCGGGGGTCAGGGCTTGGCGGAACGCCGCCTCGTCGAGGGTGGCAGCCCGACCGGCGGCGTGCTGGAACAGCGCTTGGAACTTGGCGAACCCAACAGTCGACGGCCCCTCGCCGGCCGCGATCATCGCCTTGGCAAGCCCGCCGGCCACCTCGTGCGCGATGCGGAATGGCAGGCCTTCGACGCGCACCAGCGTGTCGGCAAGCTCGGTCACCGTGATGCAGGCGGCTTCGATATTCCGGCGCACGCGCACCGGATCGACCTGCACGGCGGCGATCAACCCAGTCAACAGGGTCACCAGTCGGGCCCCCGTCTCGAACGCCTCGTAGCCGGCCGCCTGCACTTCGCCTTCGCTGTCGTTCATGTCGGTGAACGGCGTGTTGTGCAGGGTGGACAAGATCGTCTCGCAGCGGCCACAAGCGAGGGACGCCATCAAGCGCAGATGCTCGATCGGCACCGGATTGCGCTTTTGCGGCATGATCGAGCTTACCTGCACGAACGCGTTCGGCACGTAGAGCTGGCCGGTTTCAAACCCAGTCCATTGACCAAGGTCCTGCACGAACCGGCCGAGGTGCAGGAACACGAGCTTCATGGCCGCATAGGGGGCGGACACGTAGTCACACGCCGCGATGCAGCCGTAGCTGTTTTCCTGCACGGCCGAAAACCCGAGCAGCTCTGCCATCCGCTCGCGGTTCAAGGGAAAGCCCGTGGTGGTGATCGCCGCTGCCCCCATGGAGGAGAGATCGACTGTGCGGTGCGCTTCCTCAATCCGCTCAAGATCGCGCAGCAGCACTTCGATCAGGGCGCCGAGATAGTGCCCGAAGGTGGAGGGCTGCGCCGGCTGGCCGTGGGTGTAGGCGACGATGATGGTGCCAGCATCCCGCTCCGCCACGGTGATCAGGGTCTCGACCAGGGTGGCCAGCTGATCGCGGAACGCGGCCAGCCGGTCCTTCAAGGCGAGCTTGAACACGGTGTGGTCCATGTCGTTGCGCGACCGGCCAGTGTGCAGGCGCCCGGCCACATCCGGGCCGATTGCGGCCTTCAGTTCGGCTTCGACCCAGTAGAAGAAATCCTCATGCTCGCCGGTGTAGACCAGGCGATCGAGGTCGAGGCCGTCGATGATGCCGGCGAGCGCGCCGAGGATTTGGCGCACCTCCTCCGCACTCAGCAAACCCTGTTCGGCCAGCATCACCGCGTGCGCGAAGTTGATCTGCATCTGATAGCGCCAGTGGTGGCGTTTCACGCCATCGAACAGCGGGGCCAGCACCGTGTCTTTGTAGACGGGGGCCGGGAATGTCGAATGATCGGGGGTCATCTTAGCCCTTTAGACCTGCCAGCATGATGCCGCGGATGATGTATTTCTGCAGCAGGATGAACACGAACAGCGCCGGTATGGTGGCGACCATCGCACCGGTCATGATCATTTCCCACTCCGTGGCGAATTCGCCGGTAAAGGAGGCAAAGCCGACCGGCAGCGTGTACATGTCCTTGTCCGTCGTCGAGATCAGCGGCCATAGGAACGCGGTCCAATTGCCGAGGAACACGAAGATCGCCAGTGCCGACAGCGCTGGTGTGACCAGCGGCAAGGCGACCTGCCACCAGATGCGGAATTCCCCCACGCCATCGATGCGGGCGGCTTCCAACAGATCATTCGGCACGCTGTCGAAGAATTGGCGCATCAG
>JAAFHH010000052.1 GCA_013297545.1 Alphaproteobacteria bacterium | reverse complement strand
GACCATGGGCTGGCTCGCGATCCTCGGCATCGCCGTCGTCGCAGCCGGGGTGGCGCTGGTCAACAAGCGCTAGGGCTTGGCGCACGCCGACACCCGTGCTAGCGATTGTTATAGTATAACAATTCCGGCGAGCACCTCCCCCATGTCCTTGACCCGTCGTACCCTGCTGGCCGCGTCCACCGCCAGCCTCGCCCTGCCCGCCCGCGCCCAAACCCAGCCGACTTTGCGCGTCGTCGCCCCCTGGGAGGTGACCAGCCTGCAACCGGCCGACACCGGCTACATTTTCGCCCGTATGGAAGTGGCGGAAACCCTGGTTGGCGTCGACCCCAACGGCCAGTTGGTCGGCTTAGTGGCGGAGCGCTGGTCGGTCGACGACGATCGCCTGACCTGGCGCTTCACGGTGCGCGACAAGCGCTTCCACGATGGCACGCCGGTTACGGCAGCCGCCGTTGTCCAGTCGCTCGAACGGGTGCGTACGGCTGGCGACTCGCTCGCCGGGGTGCCGATTGACCGGATAGACGCAGTCGACAACACCGTGGTCATCCGCACCACCCGGCCGTTTTCGCCGCTGCCGGCGTTCTTGGTCGATTACGCCGCGATCATCCTCGCCCCCGCAGCCTTTGGTGCCGACGGCAAAGTCCAGCAGATGATCGCAACCGGCCCCTACCGGGTCACGCGCCTGGAGGGTGCGACCGGGTTCGATCAGGAAGCGGTCGCCGGCAGCACACCCGCGATCCGGGCCGCGCGCTACCGTGCCGTCGGCAATGGTGACACCCGCGGTGCCTTGGCGATCGCGGGCGATGCGGACTTGATCTACACGCTCGCCCCGCAAGTGCTGCCGCGCATCACCGCGGCGGGCCGCACACGAGTGCTGACCGAGACGATCGCGCGCAGCCGCATCATGTCCTTCGATTGCGGCCGACCGCAGTTCCGCGAGGTCGCCGTGCGCCGGGCGATCAGCCTCAGCATCGACCGCGCTGGTATCGCGCGGGCCCTGTTGCGCCACGATCCGAGTGCGGCAACCCAGCTGCTGCCGCCGGTGCTCGCGGGCTGGCACCAACCGCATCTGCCGGCCCTTGCGTTCGACCCGGCCGAAGCGCGCCGGCTGCTCGATGCGGCCGGCTGGCGCCCGGGTGCGGATGGCATCCGGGTGAAGGATGGCCATGCGCTCAGCTTCGACGTGAAGACGATCGCCAACCGCCCAGAACTGCCGGCAATGGCCGCAGCGATCCAGGCGAACCTCGCGGATGTCGGCATCCGGATGACCATCCAGGCCGGTCCGTCGAGTGCGATCCCGCAATCGGTGCGCGATGGCACCCTGCAGGCGAGTTTCTTTGCCCGCACCTACGTCAACGTACCCGATCCGATCGGCACGCTGCTGCCGGATTTCGCCACCGATCGGCCGGCCTGGGGGGCGGTCAACTGGGGCAACCAAGCGTTCCGGGATTTGGCGAACGCCTACACCGCGAGCTTTGACGCGGCTGAGCGCGCAGGCCTACAACGGCGCATGGCGGAAGTGTTGCACGAAGAGCTGCCAACCATCCCGGTCAGCTGGTTTGAACACACAGCAGCGGCGTCGACCCGCTTGGGCGGTGTCGTGCTCGATCCGTTTGAGACCCGCTATCTGATCTCCCGCATGCGATGGCTGTAGGGATCTCGTCCGTCTGGGGCCGGGTTATCCTGGGGCGGCTCGCCCAAGCCGTGCTGGTCGCTTGGGCGGTTGCAACCCTGGTGTTTTTCATGTTGGAAGCCCTGCCGGGCGAGGCGGCGTTACGGGTGGTGATCGCGCGCTTGGGGGCTGAACGCGTCACCGACGCTGCAATCGCGCGGGCCGCGGCCGAGGCGGGCTTGGCCGCGCCGATGTTGGAGCGCTACGGCGCGTGGATCCTCGGCACGCTGCGCTTCGACTTCGGCCACTCGCTGGTCTCTGGCCAGCCAGTCGCCCCGGAGCTTTGGCGCCATGGTCAGCACACGCTGACAGTTGGGCTCGCCGGCTGGCTGCTCTCCTACCTACTGGCGATCCCGGCCGGGGTGCTGGCGGGCCTGCGCCCGGGGGGCGTGATTGACCGGCTGGTGCTGGCGGCGGCGACAGCCCTTGCCGCCACACCCGCCTTCTTGCTCGGCCTCGGCCTCATGAGCCTGTTTGCGCTCACCCTCGGCTGGTTGCCGGCGGCAGGCTCCGGCACGCTCGCCCATGTACTGCTGCCGGCGGTGACCTTGGCACTGGCGCTGACCGCCACCTCCGCCCGGATCGTGCGCCACGCGGTGGTGGAAACCAGATCTGCGTTTTTCCCGACTTACGCGCGCGTGCTGGGTGCCTCCAACCAATCAGCCGTGCTGCGCCACAGCTTGCCGAATGTCGCGGTGCCCTTGGTTGCCTATGCGTCGGTGCAGCTTGCCCTGGTGCTCGATGGGTTTCTGGTGATCGAGACCTTGTTCGCCTACCCCGGGATTGGTGATCTCCTGGTCAAAGCGCTGCTTGCCCACGATGTGCCGGTGATCCAGGCGGTCGCCGTCACCATCGGCTTTGCGTTCGCGCTGTTGGGACTGGTCGCGGACCTCGCCACCTTGGCGATCGACCCGCGCTTGCGCCGACCGGTGGCCGCGTGAGGCGGGCGTGGCTCCTCGCACTGGCGGTTCTGGTGGCAGTGGTGCTGCTGGCGCCCGAGCTCACGACAGCCGATCCGCTGCGGCAATCCCTGCGCTTGAGCCTAGAGGCACCGTCCTGGCAGCATCCGCTGGGCACCGATCACCTCGGCCGCTCGGTCCTGGCGCGCCTAACCCATGGGGCGCGGCGCTCGTTTGGTCTCGCCCTTGCTACCACCGCGATCGCAACCGCGATCGGCCTTGCGCTGGGACTGATCGCCGCCTGGCGCCGCGGGTGGACCGACATCGCGATCATGCGAGTGTCCGACGTGGCGATGGCGTGTCCTGGCCTCTTGGTCGCCCTGCTGCTGGCGGGCACCTTGGGCGGCGGCGTGTTCGCCATGCTGATTGGTCTGCAGGTCGCAGCCGTGCCGCCGATCGTGCGGATGACCCGCACGGTCGCGGTCGCAGCACTGGCGTCGAGCGCTGTTGAAACGGCCGTGGTCAGCGGCCACCGGTTGCGTTACATCGTAACACGCTTCGTGTTGCCGCCGGTCGCGCGTCAGGTCGTGACCTTGGCGACACTCGGCCTCGGCAGCGCGGTGCTGGCGATTTCCTCACTTGGGTTTCTTGGCCTTGGCATTGATCCCCCGACCCCGGAACTGGGTGCGATGATCGCGGAACTGCTGCCCTACATCGCCGAAGCCCCGGTGCAGACCCTGGCGCCGGCCGTGCTGATCTGGCTGTTCGTGCTGATCGCGACCGTGATCGGCGAACACTACAGCAGCCGCTGGGCCGATCAGCGATGAGTGCGCTCAGCCTTGAGGGCTTGGCCGTGGGTCCCCGCGGCGGTGCGCCGCTGATCCGCGACGTCAGCTTGCGCATTGCGCACGGCGGCGCGCTGGCCGTGCTGGGCGAAAGCGGCAGTGGCAAGTCGCTCGTCGTCTCGGCCTTGTTCGGCCTGTTGCCGCCAGAGCTCAAGGCCTCCGGCCAGATCCAGATCGCGGGCACCACCCTCGATGCCGGCAACACCCGCGGCCTGCAGCGGCTGTGGCGCCGCCAGCTTGCCTTGGTGCCGCAGGAACCGGAACGAGCGCTCAACCCCTTGATGCGGCTCGGTCGTCACTGGCGGTCGGTCTGGCGGGGGCCGGCCTCGAACCGGATCGCCAACAGCATCGCGCAGGTCGACCTCGATCCGGCGACGTCGGCGCAGTACCCGCATCAACTCTCCGGCGGCATGCTGCAGCGGGCCTTGCTCGCGACGGCTGATCTGACCGACGCACCAATCATCGTCGCGGACGAGCCGACCAAGGGCCTCGACGGCGCGCGGATCGGCCACACCATCGACCAGTTCCTGCGCCTGCGCGCTGACGGCCGCACGCTGTTGATCGTAACCCACGACGTCAGCCTGGCGCGCGCGCTTGGCGGCGACATCGCGATGGTGCGCGATGGCCAGGTGGTGGAAACCGGCCCGGCCGACGAAGTGCTCACCCGCCCGCGCCACAGCTACACCAGCCGCTATCTGGCAGCACTACCGGAACGCTGGCGGCCAAGCCTGCGCTGTGTGCGGGTCGAAGCCCCGGTGCTGCAGACGCGCGAGGTCGCGATTGGGTACGCCGGCAAGCCCGCCCTGGTCGAGGGCCTGAGCTTTGCCGCCCGACCCCAGAGCATCACGGCGGTGGTGGGTGCCTCCGGCACTGGCAAGACCAGCCTTGCCCGCGTGTTGCTGGGCTTAAGCCCGCCGCGCGCCGGCCAGGTCGACTGGTTCGGCCAATCGCTCAGCGCCATGGACCGGCGCACCCGCCAGCGCCTGCGCCCGCGCTTCCAGCTGCTGCCGCAAGATCCGGCCGCGAGCTTCGCGCCGGACCGCTCGCTCGGCAGCCAACTGCTGGCATTGGCCCAGATCGATCCGGATCTGGATGTCGCAGCCCGCCTGCCTGGCTTGCTCGAACGCCTACACCTGCACCCGACCTTGCTCGATCGCCGGGCCGGCGAAGTGTCCGGCGGGGAGGCACAGCGCCTGGCCTTGGTGCGCGCCCTCCTGACCCGGCCCGCGTTCCTGATCGCGGATGAACCAACCTCGCGCCTCGACCCCGTGATCCAGGCCGACACGATCCGCCTGCTGCGCGACCTGGTGCGCGACCACACGCTGGCACTGGTGCTGATCAGCCACGATGCCGAGCTGGTCGCGAAGGTTGCTGACGGTGTCGTGAGCCTCGATCCGGCGTCCTGAGTTGCGGCGCGTGGCCGGCTGGAGTATGCCGCTTGACGATGACAACACCGTCCGCGCCGCCACCCTGGCCTGATCTGCCGTATTGGGTGTTTGCCTACGGATCCTTGATCTGGAACCCGGGCTTTGCGTTCGAAGCAGCAGAACCGGCACGCCTGGCCGGTTGGCACCGGCGCTTTTGCCTCTATTCGCACCGCTACCGCGGCACGCCGGAGCGCCCGGGCCTCGTGCTCGGCCTTGACCGCGGCGGGTCGTGTCGGGGGGTGGCCTACCGCGTCGCCGAGGGCGATGTCGCCCACGTGCGGCAATACCTGTGGCAGCGCGAGATGGTGTCGAACGCCTACGCACCGCGTCAGGTGCCGGTGCGCATCGGTGCCGAGACAGTACAGGCCGAAACCTTCACGATCCGGCGTGACCACGGCCAGTACGCTGGCATGCTCGACGACGCAGAAGTCGCCTGCCTGATCGCGACCTCACAAGGCGCGCGCGGCTGCAACCGCAGCTATCTGGAAAACACACTGCACGCGCTGGCGGAGCTTGGTGTGCGCGACCGATCGCTCGAGCGCACACTCGCCCGCGTGCAGGCGTTCCAGCGCGACGGTTGCCCGCCGCGCCCGAACCACCCGGTGTTTGACGTCGGCGTGTGAGACTTAGTGCCGGGTCAGCCGTTCAATCTCGTCTTTGATGCGCAGTTTTTGGCGTTTGATGTCAGCCAGTCGGTTTTCGTCGGGATGCGGTCGTGCCAGCTCGGATTGTAGGGATGAGTCGAGCTCGAAATGCCGGGTCTTCAGCGATTCAACACGATCGACGGCGGTCATGATCCCTCCTGCGGCGAACATGGGCGAATACCCACACTGGTAGAGTAGGCATGCCATGGTCGGTGGACCAGCCTTGCGAGACGCGCAGCTTAGATCTAGGGCATGCACTCTGCGCATATCGCGGCCGCCTGTGCCATCGCCTGGGCTGGCGCCATACCGCTCGCGATCAGCATGCGTTCGACTGCCTGCTCGGCCGTGCCAGGTTCCAACGCGATCCCCGGCAGGGCGGCACCCAAGCGAGCGGTTGCGATGGCTTCGGCCGCGAGTTCGAGGCGCTGGGTGCGCCGGCGCAGGTCGCCCTCTGGTCCCGTCCGGGCCAGCGCGCGCCGGGCAGCGCGCAAGGGCGCGATTACCGCCGCAGCGAACGGTTGATGCCCGGCCAGCAGCGCCTCAGCCGCCGCTTGGGTTGGGATCTGCCCGCACGCCCCTTGAAACAGCGCTGCCAGCACTGGCAACACCTCGACTGCGTGCTCATCTTGCAATCGCACCAACCGTGCGGCACAGCCAGGGTGCCGCCAGGCAGCAGCAGCAAAGCACCAAAGTGGGCTGTCAGCGGTTTCGGGGTGGACGGTCATCGCGGGTTCTGGATACTGCGGGCGACGTGGCGACACCAGAGCGCCAAATCGCACGAGAGGGGCCGAGGGAATCGCGCGATGGATGAACAGACTGCCCTACGCGAAAAACTCGAGGAATTGCGCTCGGAACACCGCGACCTCGACGAGGTGATCGCGCGCCTGACCAGCTCGGCCAATGTCGACCAGCTGCAGATCCAGCGGCTGAAAAAACGCAAGCTGACCTTGAAAGACCGCATCCTGCGCCTCGAAAGCGAACTCTTGCCTGATATCATCGCATGAAGCAGCCCAAGCGCCGCAAACCCGATCTCACCTCTCGCCTGCACGCCTGGTGGGAAGGCATCGAGCTGCCACCCGAAGCACCGGGGGCGCCGAAAGGGGCAGCCGCGATCCCGCCCCCGCGGGCGACGCGCACGCCGCACGCGACCCCGACGCTCGGTACCCAAGCCCCAGCACAGCCGAATCTGCTGCCCGATGAGCCGCCGCTGTTGCTGACCAAGCGGGTCTATGAGGATGAACCGGAAGACGGGTCCTGGACTGGTGAGCGCCTCGCCGCCTCCGAACTGATCTGGGGCCAAGACTTCACCCAGCCTGGCGGCGAAGACTTGTTCCTCGCCTTCGCGCGTCCGTTCGGCCAGATCAAGGCGAAGAACCTGCTCCAGCTCGGCGCTGGGGTTGGCGGCGGCACGCGGGCGCTGGCTGATCAACTCGGCTGCTGGGTGACCGGCCTGGAGGCGGACCCGCTGCTCGCCCACGACGGCCATGACCGCTCGGTCCAGATGGGTATGGAAGCCCGCGCCCCGGTGCGGGCCTATGATCCCGACCGGTTTGAACTGCGCGCGCGCAGCTTCGACTATGTGTTCGCCCGCGAGAGCTTCCACACCATCGCCGATCGCCCGCGGTTGTTCCAAGCGCTCCACGTCGGCCTGAAGCCGGCCGGCGAGATGGTGTTCACGGATTTTCTGCTGTCCGGCGGCACGCCCTCGGAAGCGCTGTCGATCTGGCTTGGTGGGCATTTGCCGGAACCGAAGCCGGGCGGCATCCCGGATACCGAAAGCACGCTGAAGCGCACCGGCTTTGATATCCGCCGGGCGGAAGACGTGACGGCGACCTACCGGACCCAGCTGACCGCGTCCTGGGACGCCGCCACCCAGCACATCCGCTCAAGCCCGCTCAGCCGTGCCGCTCTGCGCCCCGTGATCGCGGAGTGCGAGCGCTGGCAGCGCCTGGTCGGTGCGATCGATGGCGGCGACCTGGTGGTCGCGCGCTTCCATGTCACGAAGCCCGAAAGCGACTAAGCGAGAGGCATCCATGACCAGTACCGTGCGATCGCTCACCAGCCGCGCGGTCAGTGTGCCGCTGGCCAATCCCATCCGCACCGCCAGTGGCGAGGTGACCCATGCTCCGCTCCTGCTGATCGACCTGATGACCAGCGATGGCGTGGTCGGGTACGCCTATCTGTTCACCTACACGCCGCTGGTGCTGGCACCGCTGAAGAGCTTGGTGGACAGCCTCGGCGCGGTGATCGCCGGGGTGCCAGCAGCGCCCGCGGTGGTGCTGCGCACCCTCGACCAGCGCTTTCGGCTGCTGGGCAACACCGGCCTGGTCACCATGGCGCTCGCGGGCATCGATATGGCGGTGTGGGATGCGCTTGCCCGCGCTGCCGGGCTGCCGTTGGTCCGCGTGCTCGGCGGCGCGCCGAAGCCCGTGCCAGCCTACTTCAGCCAGGGCATGGATGGGCTGGAGCGCGGAGTCGAGCTTGCGCACGAATGCCTGGAGCACGGCTTCCAGCTGATGAAGATCAAGATCGGCTACCAAACCCTGGCAGACGACCTAGCGGTGATCGAAGCGGTCCAACGCACGCTCGGCGACCGCGCCGGCCTCGCCGTCGACTACAACCAGAGCCTGACCGTGCCCGAGGCGATCCGCCGCTGCGCCGCCCTCGATCACCTTGGCCTCGCCTGGATCGAAGAGCCAACCCGCCAAGAAGACAACGCCGGCCACGCCCACATCGCTGAGGCGACCACCACCCCGATCATGATTGGGGAGAACTGGTTCGGCGTGCACGAAATGGCCCGCTCGATCGAGGCGCGCGCGTCCGACCTCGTGATGCCGGACCTGATGAAGATCGGCGGTGTCACCGCTTGGCAGCAGGCGGCAGCGCTCGCCGCCGGCGCGCGGTTGCCGATGGGCTCGCACCTCTTCCAGGAAGTGACGGCGCATCTGATGCCGGTCACGCCGACAGCAAGCTGGCTCGAGTACCTCGACGTCGCCGGGCCGATCCTGGAAGAACCGCTGAAGATAGAGCGCGGCATGGCGATCCTCAGTGCTCAGCCGGGCTCCGGCGTGCGCTGGGATGAAGCAGCTGTTACCCAATTCGCCGCCTAGTCGAAGCTGAGCTCGCCGGCCGGAACGGGGGCAAAATGGCGTTCGACCAGATCGGGCGTGACATCCTCCAGTCGCGCCGGCTGCCAGCGCGGCTGGTTGTCTTTGTCGATCAAGAGCGCGCGAATACCTTCGGCGAAGTCATGACCAGCCATACAGGCTTGGGCCATGCGGAATTCCATGGTGAGGGCTTGGGCGAGCGACATGCCGCGGCCCCGGCGCAGCTGCTCGAGGCTGAGCACGAGGGACAGCGGCGACTTATCCTTCAAGCCCGCCAGCACTTCTTGCGCCCAGGGGTCGCTGTCAGAGGCCAACCGCTTGAGGATCTCCGGCACGCTGGCGGCGGAAAAGCACCGCCCGATGGTCGCCTGGCGCTCTGCCAAGGGGGCGACTGGGAATGGCTCGGCAAAGCGGGCGATCACCTGGTCGACCGCCGCCCGGTCGCCCGGCGCCTCCGCCAGCAGGGCGTCAGCCAGGGCGGACATCGCAGCGCGCGGCACGTGGTGCGTCGCGTAGCCGATGTGGCCGCAATCGGCGGGGCCAAGGCGCGCACCGGTGAGCGCCAGATAGGCCCCCAGCGATCCGGGCGCTCGGTTGAGGAACCAGGTCGCCCCAATGTCCGGGAACAGGCCAATGCCGGTCTCCGGCATGGCGGACAGCACGTGCTCGCTCACCACCCGGTGGGAGCCGTGGATGGAAAGCCCAATGCCGCCGCCCATGCTGATGCCATCGATCAGCGCGACATAGGGTTTCGGGCAGGTATGGACGCGGTGGTTGAGGCGGTATTCTTCAAAGAAAAAGTCCCGGCCCATGGTCGAGGCCGGGTCTTTCAAGGATTGGGCGACCGCGCGCACGTCGCCGCCGGCGCAGAACGCCCGCTCCCCCTCCGCGGTGATCAAGATCATCGCGATGTCAGGGTTGGCGATCGCGGCTTTGAACGGCGGGTCGATCACCCGGATCATCGCGAGCGACAGCGCGTTCAACGCCTTCGGGCGGGTGAGTTCGATGTGGCAGACCCGGCCCTTCAGCGAGACCCGAACATCGGGGTGATCGGTCTGAATCATGATCCATCCTGCAGCAAGCGGCGGGCGATGATCACCCGCATGATTTCGTTGGTACCCTCAAGGATCTGGTGGACCCGAAGATCCCGCAGCAGCCGTTCAATGCCATAGTCCCGGATATAGCCATAGCCGCCGTGCAGCTGCAGGGCTTGATCGATCACAGCATAGCCCACGTCGGTCGCGAGCCGCTTGGCCATCGCACAGTACTGGGTCGCCTCCGGGTGGCTGGTATCGAGCGCCCACGCCGCGCGCTGGATCATCAGGCGCGCTGCATCCAGGTCGGTTGCCATGTCGGCCAGACGAAACTGCAGGGCTTGGAATTCGGCGAGCGGTTTGCCGAACGCCTGGCGCTGCTTCAGGTAGCTGCGGGCTTGGTCGAGACCGGCGCGCGCACCGCCAAGCGAACAGGCCCCGATATTGACCCGCCCACCATCGAGCCCGGCCATGGCGATCTTGAAGCCGGTACCCTCAGGACCCAACCGATTGGCTGCGGGCACCACGACATCGTCCAATTGCACCATGGCGGTTGGCTGCGAGTTCCAGCCGAGCTTGACTTCCGGCTTGCCGAAGCTGAGGCCGGGCGTGCCGCGCTCGACGGCAAAGCAGCTGATGCCTTTCGGACCGTCGGCTCCAGTGCGCGCCATGATCAGGTAGAGATCGCTGGTGCCAGCACCAGAGATAAACGCCTTGGTGCCGGTTAGCCGGTAGGTGTCGCCATCGCGCACGGCGCGCGTTTTCAGCGCAGCCGCGTCGGACCCTGAACCCGGTTCGGTCAAGCAGTAGCTCGCGAACCAGTCCATGCTAACCAACTGCGGCAGCCAGCGTGCGCGCTGGTCGTCATCGCCAAAGCGATCGACCATCCAGGCGCACATGTTGTGGATCGAGAGGTAAGCGGCCGTGGACGGGCAGGCAGCCGCCAATTCCTCGAACACGATCGCCGCCTCCAGCCGGCCAAGCCCCGTGCCACCGCAGGCATCGCGGACATAGATCGCCGCCAAGCCCAGCGCCGCCGCCGCCCGCAGGGTCTCGACTGGAAAGATCTTCTGGTCGTCCCACTCAGCAGCAAAGGGGGCCATCTGCTCGGCCGCAAAGCTGCGGCACATGTCCCGGATCGCCAGGCGATCCTCGTTAAAGCCAAACTCCATCACCCCCTCCACCGCGTCACCCGCAGGGTAGCGGAGCCGGTGGCGGCTGCAAGGGCGGTGTGAGAGTGGTCGACCCACTTGCGCAGCGCTATCCCTTAGATCACTGTGAGGCGACTCTGGAGCGCACTCTGATGGCAACTGCAGACATCATCGCTGAACCGTTGATCGAACGCCGCGCCGATGGGGAGTGGGTGTTCTTGCCTACCGGCGCTGAAGTGCACCGCATTGCGGCCGTTGTAACCGGTGGCGTGATGACGGTGGAGGAGATTGCGGGCGACTATCCTGGCCTTGCCATGGAGCAGATTACAGCAGCGCCTGGCTTCGCGGCGATCCACCCGCGCTCTGGCCAGCCATACCCTGCGATCACTCTAAAATACGCGCTCCGCGGGGCTGGGTTTGAGGCCTTGGACGAGGTCATGGGCCCGAGATGGTGATGTATCTGCTGGACACGAATGTGTTCCGGGAACTTGGCCGTGACGATCCACACCCTTCAGTCGGGAAATGGCTTAAAGTCGTTGGGGACCGTGAGTTGGCTTTGAGTGTGCTTACGATTCGCGAAGGTAGCACAGGGATTGCCAAACTGCGATCTCACAAGCCGGCGGTCGCAGCTGCGATCACAGCCAGGACGGATGCCGTGCTCGCGGATTTCGGCGACCGCCTTTTGCCCGTGACAGCGGCCATCGCGACGCTATGGGGCGAGCTGTTGGGCGAGGGCGACAAGCACGCGACAGACATGGGGCTGGTGGCGACAGCCCGGATGCACGATCTGGTGCTGGTCACTCGCAACTTGAAGCACGTCCAAGGCCACGGCGTGCCGACGCTCGACCCATTCCGGGCGCGGTCGGGCATGCGCACCCGCTGACAATTTGACGCCGCCACCTCCGCCAGCCTAGCGTCGGGCCATGTTTGCCCACGCACCCTTTCCCGCCGCCCGCCCTCGTCGTCTGCGTCGCACGCCTTGGCTCAGGGCCTTGGTGGCGGAGCACCGCTTGTCCGTCAGCGATCTGATCTGGCCGTTGTTTCTGGTCGATGGCGACAACCGAGCCGAGCCGATTGCGACCATGCCGGGCGTTGAGCGCCTGACAGTCGACCGCGCCGTCGCGGCCGCCAGAGAGGCGCGCGATCTCGGTATCCCGGTGATCGCGCTGTTCCCGGCGACCGACCCGCGCCTGAAGA
>JAAFHH010000518.1 GCA_013297545.1 Alphaproteobacteria bacterium | reverse complement strand
TTGCTGCGGGGTTGGTGGCACTCGCGGCTTGGCCCCTGCCCTATCAGGTCGATGCCCCAGCCCTGCAGCTGCCGCGCATCGAGACCGTGTATGCCCCGGTTGATGCCCGGGTCGCTGTGGCACCCGCACCGGCGGGTGCTATGGTCAGCGCCGGCCAGCCGCTGTTACGCCTGGAGGCACCAGAACTCGGCTACCAGCTGGCAGAGGCCGAACGCGAGATCGAGGTGCTGCGCTGGCAGCTCTCCGTCCTCGGTTTAGAGGCGCGCATTGCCGGGCGCGCCCAGATCTTGGAGGCGGAACTGCGCACCACGCTGGACAAGCGCCGCGGTCTGCTGGATCAGCAACAGCGCTTGTCGATGGTGGCCGGCTTCACGAGCCAGATCGGCGAACGCGCGGCTGGCTTGGTGGCGGGCAGCTGGGTTGGCTCAGGCGATCCGCTGCTGACCCTCGTCGACCCGAGCGCGCTCAGCACCACGGCCTATGTGTCGGAAGTCCGGCTCAACCGCATCCAAGTTGGCAGCCGCGGCCTGTTCTATTCCGCGGACGCTGCCCGCGCGCCGATCGCCGTCACCATCCGCGCGATCGACCAGGCGGCCTTGCGGGAGGTCGACCAGGCGCTGATGGCGAGCCCCAATGGCGGCGCCATCCCTGCCCGCGCCCTGCCCGATGGCCGGTTGGTGCCGACGATCGCGCTCTACCGGGTGCAGCTTGATGTGCCGGCCGTCGCGGGCATCGGCGGCATGGTGGTCGGCCGAGTCGTGCTGGAGGGCGCTCCAGAAAGCTGGCTCGCCGGCCTCTGGCGCCGGGCAAGTGGGGTGGTGCGCCGCGAGCTCGCGTTCTAGGGTCAGGGCAGGAGGTCCGATCATGGCAAAAAAACCCACCCTGCCCGACAGTTCCGCCGAACGCGCAGCCGAAGGGGCCAAAGTCCGCCGCAAGGTGCTGGGTTCGGCCTATGTCGACGCCGGCAAAAAGGTCGCGAACCCGTTCACCCAGCACTTCATCGATTTCACGTCTTCCCAATGCTGGGGCTTCGTGTGGCTGCGTGATGGGCTGGAACACAAGACCCGCAGCATGTTGAACGTCGCCATGCTGGCCGCCATGGGCCGCTGGCACGAATTCGAAGTGCACACGCTGGGCGCACTCAACAACGGGGTAACGCCGGAGGAGCTGGCCGAGATCATCCTGCAAGTGGGCGTCTACGCCGGCATCCCGATGGCCTCAGAAGGCTTTCGCCGCGCGAACGAGGTGATTGAGCGGTTCGAGCGGGAGCGGGCGAGCGCCACACCATAAACCTCGCAAACAGAAGGACGGTGCACCGATGATCGATACGGTCGCGATCCCAGCGCCCCTGCCTGTGTCCGCGGCAGAGCATCTCCGACGGGCTAGGAAGACAGCCAACGCAGGCAACCTGCTGCTGGCCTATGACATCAACGAGGCGGGCCTGCGGCACTACCCGGCGGATCGCCTCCTGCAGCATCACCTGACCCTGATTCTGGCGCGCCTCGGCGCAACCGAAGCTGCTGCTGAGCAGTGTCGTGCCTTTGGGTTGGCCGACTGGGATCATGATGACGCCCCCGCCCTCAACGCGCGGTTCGAAAAGGACCGGGCGCTGGCGCTCGAGCCAGATGATCAAGAACGTCAGCTGCGCCTCCGGCGCACGGCAATGTTCTATGAGGCGGCCTATCTGCGCACCCGGGCAGACAGGCGCCCGTCGACCTACCTTGGTGTCAACGCGGCAACATATCATCGACTGGCCGGCAACGCCGAACAGGCAGCCGAGCTCGCGGCAGACATTCGAGATCTGGCGACGCAGGAATACCAGACAATCTGTGACGCCGTACCGGCAGAACCACCCTCGAAGTCCCGGATAGATCCGTACTATGCCTGCGCCACCTTGGCGGAGATCGCAATTCTCTGCGGTAACCACGACCAGGCGACCGCGCTCATGCCCGAGCTGCGAGACTTGGGTCGCAGTCGGCAGGACGATCTTGCCTCTACGCGACGGCAATTGCAGTTGCTCTGCGAGGTGTTGGAGACTGATCGCTGCGTGCTGTCGCCCTTGCAGCCAGCACCGATCCACGTCGCGTTGCCGCCGCGCAATCCTATTGATGACCGAGATCTGAGTGCTGGTGACCTCACTGCGTTGCTAAAGAACCCACCTTCCCAGCTGCTCACTTCTTTGAGTTCGCGGCGCGAGATCAGCACGGCTGAGGCATTGGTCGGCTTAGTAGAAATCCATGTGATCTTGCCAATGCGCGAGACCGCCTGCCGCCGCTATGTGGCAGAGCTCGGCGATCAGACCCTGGTCCAGCGGCGGGACGCTGTGCTTGCCCAGGTTCCCGCAGAACGGCTGTCTGTCGCCTGGGACGTTGATGACGTCACACTGTTTGATGACACCCTCAAAAGCTATGTCGTCGGCTGCCTCCGGGGTTTAGCGCGGCTGCGCGGCGATGTGCTGCTGACGGAACTGGAAGCCGCAGGGGCGGAGTGGCAGCAGGCGCCACAAGGCGAAGATCGCGTCATCCGCGCGGTGCTGTTTGGAGATGTGAAAGGCTTTAGCAAGCTGGGCGATCGCGAGATCGCAACCTTCGCAGCCAAGATTTGGGGTGTCGCCAATGAGGTATTGGCGAGGAGCCGCCCTGACGTCGTCAACACCTGGGGCGATGCCCTGTTCGCGGGCTATGAGGACATCGAGGCCGCAGCCGAAGCCGCGCTTGCCCTGCAAACCGCGATCGGCGAGCTCGCTGGGACCAATGGCCTGCCCGCAGACCTTGGCATGCGGATCGGCGCCCACTATGGCCCCGTGGTGAGGCT
>JAAFHH010000517.1 GCA_013297545.1 Alphaproteobacteria bacterium | reverse complement strand
GGCGCCAACCTCGCGCGCGGGGTGGCGGCGATCCAAGCCGTGCTGGAAACCCTGCCGCCGAGCCCGGGCGTCTACCGGATGCTGGCTGGCGATGGTCGCGCCCTCTACGTCGGCAAGGCGAAGAACTTAAAGGCGCGCGTGGTCGCCTACACCCGTGTCCAAGCCCTGCCCAATCGTCTGCGCCGCATGGTGGCGGAGACGATCTCGATGGAGATCGTCACCACCCACACGGAAGTCGAAGCGCTGCTGCTGGAAGCGAACCTGATCAAGACGTTGGAGCCGCGCTACAACGTGCTGCTGCGCGACGACAAAAGCTTCCCGCACATCCTGTTGACCGGCGACCACGCGTTCCCGCGCATCGTCAAGCACCGCGGCGCGCGCAAACAGCCGGGCCAGTACTTCGGGCCGTTCGCGTCGGCCAATGCGGTGACCAAAACCATCATCGCGCTGCAGCGGGCGTTTTTGCTGCGCAACTGTTCCGACAGCATCTTCGCCAGCCGCACGCGACCGTGCCTGCAGTACCAGATCAAGCGCTGTGCCGCACCGTGCGTCGATCGGGTCAGCCAGGAAGATTACGGCCACTTGGTCGACGATGCGCGCCGCTTCCTCGCTGGTCGATCGCGCGATGTCCAAGATGGCCTCGCGTCCGCGATGACGGAAGCGGCAGAGGCCTTGGATTTCGAGCGCGCCGCCAGCCTGCGCGATCGCATCCGCGCGCTCACCTTCGTGCAGGGCCACCAGGATGTGCACGTCGATGGCATCGAGGATGCCGATGTGATCGCGATCCACCAGGCCGGCGGCACCAGTTCGGTGCAGGTGTTCTTCTTCCGCGGTGGTGCGAACTACGGCACCCGCAGCTACGCCCCGCGCCATGACCGGGACTTGCCGGCTGCGGCCGTGCTGGGCGCGTTCCTCGCCCAGTTCTACGACGGCAAAGATGTCCCGCCGCTGATCTTGTTGTCGGAGCTGCCGGACGAACACGATCTGATCGTCGAAGCGCTCAGCATTCGCGCTGGCCGCAAGATCACGACCGCGGTGCCGCAGCGCGGCACCAAGCGCAAACTGGTCGAGCACGCGCTGACCAATGCCCGCGAAGCCCATGGCCGGCGGCTGGCCGAAGCGTCCGCCCAGCGCCAATTGCTCGAGGGGGTGGCCGATCGCTTCGGCCTGGAGGACGCACCGGACCGGATCGAGGTCTACGACAACTCCCACATCCAGGGCACCAACGCGGTCGGTGCGATGATTGTGGCTGGACCGGACGGGCTGATGAAGGCGGCCTACCGCACCTTCAAGATCCGCCAGACCGCAATCGCCGGCGACGACTACGGCATGATGCGCGAAGTGCTGACCCGCCGCCTGCAGCGCCTGGTGGCGGAGGACCCGGAGGCGGATCGCAGCACGCGGCCCGATCTGATTCTGGTCGATGGCGGCCAAGGGCAGCTCGGCGTAGCGGTCGACGTGCTGGCCGCCCTCGACATCACCGACATCGCCGTCGTCGGCATCGCCAAGGGGCCGGACCGCGATGCCGGCCGCGAGCGATTCTTCATTCCAGGCCGCGACAGCTTCCTGCTGCCGCCAACCGACCCGGTGCTGTACTTCCTGCAGCGCCTGCGCGACGAAGCCCACCGGTTCGCGATCGGCGCGCACCGCGCCCGGCGCACGAAGGCGCTAACGACCTCAGAACTCGATGACATCGCTGGCATTGGCGCCCAGCGCAAGAAAGCGCTGCTGCAGCATTTCGGCTCCGCACGCGCAGTCGCGCGCGCTGGGCTGGAGGATCTGGCCGCCGTCAGCGGCATCAACAGCACGGTTGCCCAAAAGGTCTATGACCACTTCCACCCCGGCGGGTAGACTGCGCCCCATGACGTTTGCAAACTGGTTGACCTTGTCGCGCATCGCCGCGATCCCGCTGTTGGTTGCCTTGCTCTATTGGCCCGGGCAGACCGGGGCGTGGACCGCGTGTGTGGTGTTCGCGCTCGCTGGCTTCACCGACTGGCTCGATGGCCACATCGCGCGCACCCGCAATCAGGGCTCGGCCTTTGGGCGGATGATGGACCCGATTGCGGATAAGCTGTTGGTTGCTGCCGCCCTGTTGGTGATGGTCGCGACCGGCAAGATCGCGGGCTGGGCCGTGCTCGCCGCGCTGGTCATCCTCAGTCGGGAGATTTTGGTCTCCGGCTTGCGGGAATACCTCTCCGCCATGCGGGTTGGCCTGCCGGTGTCCAACCTCGCGAAGTGGAAGACCGGGCTGCAGATGACCTCGATCGGGTTTCTGATCGTGGGTGATGATGGCCCCGCGATCCTCTACCCGCGGGAGATTGGCGAAGCGATGCTGTGGCTCGCGGCGGTGCTGACCTTGTGGACCGGCTGGGACTATCTGCGCGCCGGCATCGCGCACGCCCAGCCGACCTCCGGCGGGCCGTCATCGTGATTCGGGTGCGCTACTTCGCCTGGCTGAAGGCGCGCATCGGCCATGCCGAGGACAGTATCAGCCCGACACCACCGACAGTGGCTGCGTTGATCGCGACCTTGGCGGCCCGCGGCGCCGGCTATGCGACTGCGCTGGCCGCACCAGACGCCATCCGCGCGGCGATCAACCACGAATTCGCCGAAGCCGACGCACCCTTGCGCGATGGCGACGAGGTGGCCCTGTTCCCACCGGTCACGGGCGGCTGAGCCATGGCGGTGCGGGTGCAGGCCGAGATCATCGATGTCGGCCAGGAATATGCGGCGTTTGCCGCTGGCGATACCTCCGTCGGCGGCATCGCGATGTTCGTCGGCACCGTGCGCAGCGAGCCGGGGGCAGCAGTCTCAGCCCTCACCCTCGAA
>JAAFHH010000516.1 GCA_013297545.1 Alphaproteobacteria bacterium | reverse complement strand
GGATGTTGGTCGTGTCGACCTGCAGGAATTCCTGCTGCGGATGCTTGCGCCCACCCTGCGGCGGCACGGAGGCAACCGTGCCTTCCATGATTTTCAGCAGCGCCTGCTGCACGCCTTCACCCGACACGTCACGAGTGATCGAAGGGTTGTCCGATTTGCGGCTGATCTTATCGACTTCGTCGATGTAGACGATGCCGCGCTGGGCGCGCTCGACATTGTAGTCGGCTGACTGCAACAGCTTGAGGATGATGTTTTCAACATCTTCGCCGACGTAGCCGGCTTCCGTCAGCGTCGTCGCGTCCGCCATGGTGAACGGCACATCGAGGATGCGGGCGAGGGTTTGCGCCAGCAACGTCTTGCCAGAGCCGGTCGGCCCGATCAGCAAGATGTTAGACTTCGCAAGCTCAACATCGTTGTTCTTTTGGCCGTGGGCCAGGCGCTTGTAGTGATTGTGCACGGCAACCGCGAGCACGCGCTTGGCATGTTCTTGGCCGATCACATAATCATCCAGCACTTGACGGATTTCGCGCGGCGTTGGCACGCCATCGCGGCTTTTCACCAGCGTGGTCTTGTGTTCCTCACGGATGATGTCCATGCACAGTTCGACGCATTCGTCGCAGATGAACACCGTCGGTCCCGCGATGAGTTTGCGGACCTCGTGCTGGCTCTTGCCGCAGAAGGAGCAGTAGAGCGTATTTTTGCTGTCGCCGCTGCTCGCCTTGGTCATGACGACCTCGCCTTCCTTTCACTGCCGCCCGCGCGGGCGAGAGCTGCCGCTCCCCACCGCCGTGGCGTCGCCCGGCCGCACCAGCGGCCAGGACTTGGAATTGAATACCAGCCGCCGCCCGGGATCAACCCGCCGCACAGTCTAGTCTTTCTTGGCATCGTCCTTGGCCGGCCGGCTGTCGACCACGAGATCGATCAAACCGAAGGTCTTGGCTTCTTCTGGCGACATGAAGCGGTCGCGCTCCATCGCCTCTTCGACAGCTGCCAGCTCCTGGCCGGTGTGCTTGACGTAGATGTCGTTGAGGCGCGCGCGCAGGCTCAAGATCTCGCGGGCTTGGATCTCGATGTCAGCTGCTTGGCCCTGCGCCCCGCCGGAGGGCTGGTGCACCATGATGCGCGAATTCGGCAAGGAGAAGCGCTTGCCCTTCTGACCGGCCGCCAGTAGCAACGATCCTGCACTCATCGCTTGGCCGATGCACAGGGTCGACACTTCCGGGCGGATGTACTGCATCGTGTCGTAGATCGCGAGGCTGGAGGTCACGATCCCGCCCGGCGAATTGATGTACATCGCGATGTCCTTGGTCGGATTTTCCGCCTCCAAGAACAACAGCTGAGCACAGATCAGGCTCGAGACCGCATCATTGATCGGGCCGACGACAAAGATAATCCGCTCCTTCAGCAGGCGCGAATAGATGTCGTAGGCCCGTTCGCCGCGCGCGGTTTGCTCCACGACCATCGGCACCAGGGTGTTCATCGTGAACGCGTACGGATCGCGGGCCAGCTCGCTGTCAAACATGCGGGTTCCTCATCAATGATGACACCGGGCGTTAGGCTGCCGCCGGTGCCTCGAACAGTTCCGCCGGGGTGACGGCTTTGTCGGTGAGCTTGGCGATATCCAGGATGAAGTCCACCACCTTCTCTTCCATCACCGGTGCGCGCAGCTGATCCATCGCCTCGCGGTTCTTCTGGTAATACTCGATGACGGCGCGTTCCTGACCCTGGTAGCGCGTGGCCTCGCGGATCACCGCCCGGCGCAATTCGTCCTCGGAAACCGTGATCGAATTGAGGCGGCCGACTTCGGCGAGCAGCAGGCCCAGGCGCACGCGCCGCTCGGCAATCGTGCGATATTCCGCCTTCTGCTCGTCTTCGGACTTGCCGGCCATGTCCGGGTCGGTCTCGCCCTTCTTGCCGGCTTCTTCGACCCGGCGCCAAATCGCGTCGAACTCGGCGTCGACCATGGTCTTCGGCACTTCGAAGCTGTGCACGGCGGCCAACTGATCGAGCAGGGCGCGCTTCAGGCGCGCCTTGCTGACTTGGCCGAATTCCCGCTCGATCTCACCGCGCACGGCATCGCGCAGCTTCTCGGCGGTTTCGGCCCCGATCGAGGCGGCGAATTCATCGTCGATCACCTGGTCGGCGGCGACGCGAATTTCGGTCGCGGTCACCGTGAACACCGCCTGCTTACCGGCGACTTCCGGCGAGGGGTACTCGGCCGGGAAGGCGACGTTGATGTCCTTGGTCTCACCGGGCGTGATGCCGATCAGCTGCTCTTCAAAGCCCGGGATGAAGGTGTTGGAGCCAAGCTCCAGCGAATAGCCTTCGCCCTTGCCGCCGTCGAACGGCACGCCGTCGATCTTGCCGAGGAAGTCGATCACCACGCTGTCGCCGGTAACCGCGGGCCGCGCTTCGGTGATCGGCTCAAAGCGCTTGTAGCGCTGCTTGATGCGATCGAGTGCTTCGTCGATTTCCGTGTCCCCGACAGTCGCGACCACGCGCTCCAGGCTGAGGGTGGCGAAATCGACCGGCACGATTTCCGGAATCAGCTCGACCGACATCGAGTACTCGAGGTCGCCGTCTTCTTCGAACTTGGTCACCTGGATGCGCGGCAGCATCGCCGGGCGCAAGCCCCGTTCGGACAGCGCCTTGGCGGAGCTTTCCTCGACCGTTTGCTCGAGCACTTCACCCAGCACAGACTTGCCATAGCGCTGGCGCAGCACCGGCATCGGCACTTTGCCCGGGCGGAAGCCTGGCACTTTGAGCGTACGGCCAAGCGAGACCAAGCGGTCATCGACATGCCGCGCCATGTCAGCAGCGGGAACCAGAAC
>JAAFHH010000514.1 GCA_013297545.1 Alphaproteobacteria bacterium | reverse complement strand
TCGGCCCACTGCCGGCGCTGCCCGCCGACGCGAGTGCCCGGCGCGCGGCGGCCGAGCAGGCCTTGGCCGACGCTGCCCGTGCGCTGGGGGAGTGCGAGGTCGCGTCCGCGCGCCTCGCAGCTGCAACCGCTGGCCTGCCAGCCACGGACCCGGTGCTCGACGACGCGCAAGCCGTCCGCACGCTGGAGCGGCGGATTGCGGAGGGCGGCGACATCGCCAAGGCCAGGCTCGATCGGCCCCGGCGCGACGGCGAGTTGCTGGATGTTGAACGCGGGCTGGGTGAGCTTGCCCGCCAAGCCGGGCGAGCGCCACCGCTCGCGGCTCCCTCTGATGCAGACCAGCGCGAAGTCGGCAACCTGCTCGCCCGCTACGACCGGCTGACGGGCCAGCGCGATGAGGTGGCCGCGCGCGCGACCGCCGCCGCAACCGCGCTCGCTTCGGCCGAAGCGACCGTTGCCGCCTTGCCCGACCCGGTCGACAGCGAGGCCCTGGCCGCTGCGGTAGAGGCTGCGCGCGCCGATGGTGACCTCGTCCGTCAGCTCGCTGATCACCGCGCCGCAGTTGCGCGGGCGGCGGCGGAGAGCAGCCAAGCGCTGGCGCAAGTGCCGGGCTGGCGTGGCGACGCAGCCGAGCTCGCGTCAGCGCCCGTGCCGCTGGACGCGGCGATCCGTGCGGCTACGGCAGCCTTGCATGCCACCGACACAACTGACCTGGAGCGCGAGCTCGCGGCATGCACCGCGGAGATCGCCGGGCTCGCGACGCTGGCGGCAACCGCGACTGGTCTGCCATCGCCCGCGCGTCTGGCAGCCCTGCGCCAGGTGCGCGACCGGGCCGTGCACCAGCTGGTGCAGGCGCTGGAGACGGGTGAGACGAGCGATCTTAGCCTCTGGGCGGGCGGTGGACCGCCGGGTCCGGCGATCGCGGGCTTGATCGCGGCTGCCGACGCGGAGGCCGATGCGCTGGTCGGCACCGCAGAAGCCGCCGGTGCCGCTCGCGTCCACGCGGAGCGCCAAGCGGACTTGGAAGACCGGCGCGAGCAGCTGGCGCGCGCGCTGTCCACGCAGCAGGCAGCCCGCGCGACGGCGGACGCTGCCTGGCAGTCGCTGTGGGCACCGCTTGGCATCACCGCCGCCAACCCCGATGCGATGGCGGAATGGCTCGAGCGCCGCGCTCTCGCGCTTGCGACATCGGAGCGATTGGCCGAAGCAACCCGCCGCTTGGCGGAGCTGGAGCAGCGGGCCGGTGCAGTGCTCACCCAGCTCGCCCGCGCCCTTGATCTTGAGGACGAAGGCGGGATCGATCAGCTGCCGGGCCTGCTCGCCGAAGCGCAGCGCCGCGTCAAGCTCGCCCTCAGCGCCAATCAGGCCCGCACCCACGGCGAAGCGGCCCTCGCCGCAGCAGCTGAGCAAGTGCGCGCCACAGCCGATCAGCAGCGCCGGACCGCGGCTCTCTTGCAAGATTTCGCACAGGAATGGCGCAGCTTGATGGCGCGCCTGGATGAGCCGGTGGACCGCACGCCTGACGCCGCGCGCGGCCTACCAGAGATCTGGCAAAAGATCCCGGCGCTGGTGCGCGCGGGTGAAATCGCCCGCCACCGCCGCGATCAGATCGACGCGGACGAGGCCGTGTTCGCGGGCCAGGCAGCCGACCTCGCCCAACGACTGGGCGAGCCGGCGGGCGAGGCTGACCACGTGGTCCTGCGCCTCGCCGATCGGCTCACCCGTGCGGAAGCCGCTGCGCGCGAGCGCCAATCCCTTGCCCGCGAGCGCGCGATCCTCGATCAAGACCGTGCGGCCGCTGACCAGCGGCGCACGGCAGCTGCGGCTGATCTCGCGGCGTTGATCCGGGCGGCGGGTGTGGCCGATGCGGCCGAGCTGCCAGCGCTGGAAGCGCGGGTGATCGAGGCGCACGCACTCGACGCGCGTTTGGTCGAACTCGATCGCGGCCTCGCCGCAATCGACCCCGGCATGGCACCGGGCGACCTGGCAGCGGCAGCGCTTGCCGTCGATCCCGCGACCGCGATTGCGGAACGCGACGCCGTCGCTGCCCGGCTCAGCACCCTCGACCTCGACATCGAAGAGGCAACCCGCGACCTCGCGCGCCTTGATGAGCAGCGTGAAGCCCAGCAGCGCAGCACGGGCTCGATCGTCGCCGCCCAAGATCGCGAAGGCGTGCTGGCGGAGTTGGCCGCGACCTCGCGCCAAGCGATGGTGGCGTTGATCGCAAGCCAGCTGTTGGAAGAAACCCTGCGCCGCGCCGCCAGCACGCGCCAAGCGCCGATGCTGCGCAGAGCGTCAGCCCTGTTCCAGCGCTTGACCATTGGCCGCTATGCCGAGCTCGGGGTGGAACCGGATGCCGCGGGACGCTTGGTGCTGACCGCGCGCACAGGTGCCGGCGGCCAAGTCGCCATGGTCGATCTGTCCGATGGCACGCGCGATCAGGTGTTTTTGGCACTGCGCCTCGCAGCCCTGGCTGAACGCCCGCAGCGGCTGCCGTTCCTCGGCGATGACATCCTGGTGCAGTTCGATGATGGCCGCGCTGCTGCTGGCTTGGCCGTGTTGCAGGAGTATGCCGCGGAGCGCCAAGTGATCTTGTTCACCCACCACCCCCACGTGGCGGCCCTAGCAGGGGCCTGCGGCTTTCATCAGGTGCAGCTGTGAGTGATCCCGTCACCGTCGATCAGTTCAACCTGTTGATCGCAACCGAACTGCCGTTTGCCGACGCCATGGGCATCCGCGCACTCGCGATCGGGGAGGGGGCAGCGCGCGTGCTGTTGCCGCACGATGATCGCCAGCTTCGGCCTGGGGGCACGATCTCCGGCCCGGCGATGTTCTGCCTGGCT
>JAAFHH010000513.1 GCA_013297545.1 Alphaproteobacteria bacterium | reverse complement strand
GCGTCTTCTGGCACCAGCGGATCGCGGTCCGCCCGGCCCTGGACTTGGATCACCCGCTCGTCGCGCAAGCCCGCCCCCAGCAACACGCGGCGCGTGGCGTTGGCGCGGTCAGCCGACAGTTCCCAGTTCGTGTAAGTCACGTTCTGGCCGAAAGCGCGGCTGTCCGTGTGGCCGGCGATGGTCAGGCGGTTCGGGATGCGTTCAATCACGCGCGAGACCTGCTGCAACATGACGCGGGTGTGCGGCAGCGGCGCGGCACTGCCCGAGGCGAACAGCTCGCGCCGGTCGCTGTCGATCAGATTGATGCGCAGACCTTCCGGGATCATCTCAACTTGGATGTTGGCTTGGTAGTCCCGCAGTTCGGGGATGTCTTCCAGCTGCTTGCGCACCGCGCCCATCTGCTCAAACGTGCCGCCGCCTTGGATATCCCGGTTGCCGGCAAAGCGCGTGGCGTTGGCGACCCGTTCGGCCGAGGTGCCGGGGAAGCCCGGCATTTCAGTGGTGCCTTCACCATCCTGCGGCTGCGACGGCCCGCCCCCAATCGGACCCAGCGGTGCGGATTGGCTGCGCTGCGATCCCGGCTGGGTTACGGTCTGGCCGCCAAGCGGCGCGCCGGAACCGGAGGTGGTGCGCGCGATCGAGGCCGGGGCGAAGTATTCCGCGATGCCTTCCTTGACCTCTGGCTTCACCTGGTTGACCAGCCAGAGCATCAAGAAAATGATGAACATCGCGGTCATGAAGTCCGCGAGAGCAACCTTCCAGTGACCGCCATGGAATTCATGGGCGACTGGCTTGCGCTTCTTGACGATGATCGGCGGCAGGTTGCTGTCAGCCATGACGGTCCTCAGGGGATGGAAGGTGGACTAGACCGCGGGCAGCGAACTGACCGTGGTTTCCACTTCGTAGAAGGTCGGCCTGACTTCAGCCGCCAAGGTTTTTCGAGCGAATTCGACCGACACGGCCGGCGCGTAGCCCTGCATGTGGGCGAGGATGCCCGCCTTCATGCAGTAGAGGTAGCGCACCTCCGCCTCCGCATCACTTTTCAACATGGTCGCCATCGGGCCGATGAAGCCGTAGCCAAGCAACACGCCGAGGAAGGTACCGACCAGCGCGCCACCGATCGAGGCGCCGATGACGCTGGCCGGTTGATCGATCACGCCCATGGTTTTGATAACGCCGAGCACGGCGGCGACAATCCCGAGTGCTGGCATCGCGTCGGCCAACACCTGCAGCGCGTGCGGCACGTGCTGCAGTTCCTGGCGGTGGCTTTCGATTTCCTCGTCCAGCAGGGCTTCAACCTCGTGCGGATTGTCGGTGCCGAGCGTCAGCAGGCGCAGATAATCGCACAAGAACACCAAGGACGACTGATCGTTCATGAAACGCGGGAAGCGTTGGAACAAGGCACTTTCGCCCGGGTTCTCAACGTGTTGTTCCAGCGCCAGCATGCCCTTGGTCTTGGCCAGCTTGAAGGAGGTGTAGAGCAAGCTCAACAGCTCCAGGTAACTGTCCTTCGAATACCGCGGGGGGGCAAAGATGTGCGGGATCGCCTTCAGCGTATGGCGCAGCACATCCGCCCGGTTGGCGATGATGTACGCCCCAATCCCTGTGCCCAGAATGATGGTGCCTTCTTTCGGCACCGCCGCCAGGAACACCTCGATGTTGGAGGACATCAAGGAAAAGATACCAACTGTGGCAACCAGAATGATGCCAATACCGACGAGGATCCGCATGGACCTAACCCCTTGCCATAGCCCCATCGTCGCCAGCCGCAACGAGGGCAGCCTTCGACGCGTCCCGCCTGTTATAGCCCGCGTTAACAAATGTCGCCAGTGCCTTTAACCATAACGATGTCGTGTGTGCCTTGAGCGGCGGGCGGTTGCAGAATTCCACCCGCGCCCTAGATCCCGGGGGAGCTGTTGTTGTCTGACGAATTGAGGCCCTGCGATGTCGATTGAACCAAGCGATTTCCGCCGTGTGCTCGGCAGTTTTGCCAGCGGAGTGACGGTCGTCACCACCGTGCCGGCCGATGGTCGACCGGTTGGCATCACCGTCAGTTCCTTTGCGTCTGTGTCGCTGACGCCAGCGCTGGTCTCCTACAACCTCGACATTGAGGCCAAGCGCTACCACGCCTTCGCCGATGCGGAGCGCTACGCGATCAACATTCTGGCCGCGGGCCAGGACGGGATTTCCAACCGCTTTGCCCGTGTCAACGGGGTCGACCCGTTCGATGACACGGCCTGGACCCAGGGACCGGACGGCGTGCCGCTGTTGACCGGGGCTCTTGGCTGGATCGCCTGCCAGCGCTGGGCCTGCTACCCCGGCGGCGACCACGCCATCCTGGTTGGTCGGGTGCAGGCGCTGGACTGTGCAGCGGCGGCGCCGTTGCTCTACTTCCGCGGCCGCTACGGTGGGTTTCAAGCGACCTAACTAGGGCCGCAGTTGCAACCGTGTGGCACCCGCGGCAGCGAGCTCTGCGGGCTGGCCGGTGATCGTGCGGTGCTGGCCGCCGGCCCAAGGGTTTGACAAATCCTGCCAGTGGCGCGAATAGGGCTGGCCGGACTGGCCGGTTGCCACGGCAAAGCGCGAGCGGCTGGGGTCGGCCAAGTCATAGATCGCCCGGTAGCCAGCGCCATGGACATGGGCATAGGGGTTGCTGCCCCGCCGCCCGGCAGTCTGGCCGCGGTTGAGCGTATCGTCGCCGCCGGGGGTGGGCACTTCAATCTGCGCCAACCGGTTCAAGACCGGGATCCGCCCGAGCACCGGGTGGCCCATGCGCGCGATGTGCAGGGCGCTCCAGCGCCAGGCAGCGGGGTCAGAGCCGAGCCGGCTGGTGAGGTCGCTGAGC
>JAAFHH010000512.1 GCA_013297545.1 Alphaproteobacteria bacterium | reverse complement strand
CGCCGCCGATGCCGCTCATCCACGGCTCCACCACACCCACGGCGAATGCGGTTGCGATTGCGGCATCGATGGCATTGCCACCCCGGCGCAGGATCTCCGCCCCAACCTCCGCCGCTGAGCGATGCTGGGCTGCGACCAAGCCATTGCCGCCGCGCACCGCAGCCTTGCGGATCTGCCACTGGTCGCCGGGGGGTGGGTGGTTCATGGGCATGCTCTGCCTTTGCGTGAGGGCAACGTTCGTGCCCCACGACCATGCAATACGTGTCTACCTTCGGGAACCAGAATCTGCGCAGCCGCTTTACAAGAATCGCATTCGCCTAAGCTAGGCTGCCTTCTTTTCAGATTCGTTGGCTACGGAGCCCTTTGGGACGTTGTGGTACAACCAAGACAGCTTCCAGATGTCTTTGCCTGTAGCGGCAATAGCCGAGCGCACTGCAGCAGCAACCTTCGCCTCAAGGGCCTTTTCGTTAAGCATCGGACCTCTCCTTCAGGTTGCGCATTTCAAGCCAAGCTCCGCCAACATGTGCTTTCAACCCTTGGTCCGATAGCTTGCTAGCCAGTGCACGAAGAAACATTCTGTCCGCAGCTGAACCGAGGTGAAGCTTCAGATGATCGGCGCTTGCCTTATACGCCAGCACGATAAAGGCATTGACAAAACCCGTCAACACCGATTCGAGTTCAGCGTCCGATGCCACCCCTTCATCGAAACGAGGAGAGAGCATGATCCAAAGTCCTCGCTGAGTTACTCCGAATGTTCGAGGTAGTGGCGCCAGATTAACGTGGCACAGTCCAAGATTATGCTCAGATTCGGCATTAAGTGCGTATATCCCATATTTCGGATCAGGCGGGTTCTCTGAGGTGATTTTCTTGGCATGATCTAGATAGATGTTTTCCAACACAGAATCTTCGCCTCGAATAGATTGGAGCGAGGTTTCCCACTGCCTGAAGAGCGCAGCAAACCCAGACGCATCGATTCGAGTCAAAATCATAGTGCAAACCCCGTTTTTTGCGCGTGTCGACCTTAACCAAACCTCACTCTGCTGGGCAATCAATTTGCAGTGGCGTTTGAAAGTAGGAAGTGACTTGCCACGCAATCCATGTCGCGATCTCGTGCTGCGCCACACAAACGCTTTTCCAATGCCGCAGCCGGGCCATATTGTGGTGGCATGTCCGGACACGCGACGCTGATCCAGCGCGCGACCTGTGACGCAAGACAAAGGGTTTGGGCCGATGAAGCTGTCATGGACGCGCCTCGTGCGCCCGGTTGTGTTGGCGGTGGTGCCGGTGGTGGCACTGATGAGCGCACCGCTGCCGGTGCAGGCACAATCTTCACCGGCCGCGCGGGCTGCCGGGATGCCGCACTTTGCGGATCTGGCCGAACGGCTGCTGCCCGCGGTGGTGAACATCTCGACCACTCAAGCCCGCCCGACCGCGCAAGCGCGCCCCGGTGCCCCGGGCGAGCGCCCGCAAGGCCCGCAGGCCGAACGCCCTCAGGCCCCGCCAGGCTCGCCGCTCGAAGACATGTTCCGGGAGTTTTTTGAACGCCAGCAGCGCGGCCAAGGCCAACCGAACCAACCCAACCAGCCAGAGCGCCGGCCGCAAACCTCGCTCGGCTCTGGCTTTGTTGTCGATCCGGCCGGCTACATCGTCACCAACAACCACGTGATCGGCGAGGCGGAGGAAATCTCCGTCACCTTCCACGATGACAGCACCTTGCGCGCCCAGCTCGTTGGCCGTGATCTGCGCACGGACTTGGCACTGCTAAAAGTCGAACCCCGCCGGCCACTGGTCGCGGTGCCCTGGGGCGACAGCGACCGGGCGCGCATCGGCGAATGGGTGATGGCGATCGGCAACCCGTTCGGGCTCGGCGGGACTGTCACCGTCGGCATCCTGTCCGCCCGTGCCCGCGACATCAACGCGGGCCCCTACGATGATTTCCTGCAGACTGACGCCTCGATCAACCGCGGCAACTCTGGTGGCCCGCTGTTCAACATCGCGGGTGAGGTGATCGGCATCAACACGGCGATCTATTCGCCGACCGGCGGGTCGGTTGGCATTGGCTTTGCCATCCCAACCTCGATCTCGCGCGGCGTTATCGCGCAATTGAAGGAATTCGGCCGCACCCGGCGCGGCTGGCTGGGTGTGCGCATCCAGTCCGTCACCGACGAGCTTGCCGAATCCCTTGGCCTCGACCGGGCGCGCGGCGCGCTCGTTTCCTCCACCATGGACGGTGGGCCGGCGGCAGCAGGCCGCATCCTCTCCGGTGACGTGATCTTGCGCTTCGACAATCGCGAGGTGCCGGACCAGCGCCGCCTGCCGCGCATCGTCGCGGATACTGCGATTGGCAAGCAGGTGAATGTCGTCGTGTGGCGCCAGCGCCGGGAAATGACCCTGCAGGTGACCGTCGCCGAGCTGCAGGAAGACCAGGTCGCCGCGGCAGCTCAGCCGAACCCGCGCGATCAGCGCCAGCAGACCCCGGGCACCTCGGTCGGTGCGCTGGGCCTGACCCTGGCCCCGGTCTCGGCGCCGTTGCGCGAACGGTTCCGTCTGGCCGAATCGGCCGCCGGTGCCGTCGTGACCGACGTCGCGGCCGGCTCGCCCGCCGGGGACCGCGGCGTGCGCCCAGGCGATCTCATCGTCGAGGTGGAGCACACGGAAGTGCGCACGCCCGCCGATGTGGAACGCCTGATCGCGGAGGCTCGCCAGCAGCGCAAGCGCACGGTGCTCTTGAAGGTCGATCAGCGCGGCGAGGAACGCTACCTGCCAGTTCGCCTGGCTGACTAGTTAGCGCGCGCGGGCAAGCCGTCTCGGCAAGCCCGCGATCACCGTGAGTGTGCGGGCGACGACGG
>JAAFHH010000511.1 GCA_013297545.1 Alphaproteobacteria bacterium | reverse complement strand
CGTCATACAGGACCTGGAAGCCAGCATAGGCATCGGCCTGCAGGTCGCCGCGGAACTGCGCCAGGTGCTGGGCCGGATGGCTACCCGCGCGATCGGCACTGTAGAAGAATGCGGCGGCCGGCGGATCTGTGCTGCCAGCCGCCCGATCATCGCGGACATACACCCACAGGCGCCCCTGGCGCGTTTGGCCGCGTCCCGGCTCAAGCACCGGCACTGGCGTGTCATCGCCGTGCAGTTTGGTGGCGGCCATGACGTGTCGGCGGATGCTCATGATCAGCGGATCGAGCAACCAGCACGTTTGACCGACCCAATCCGCCAGGGTTGATCGATCGAGCTCTACTCCCTGCCGGCGATAGATTTCCGCCTGACGATAAAGCGGCAGGTGATCGGCATACTTCGATACCAGCACATGGGCGAGCAGTGCTGGCCCGGCCCGGCCGCGCGGGATCGGCAGTGCAACCGCGGGTGCCTGAACGATGATATCGCAGGCCGTACAGGCGTACTTCGGCCTGGTGTGCCGCACGACCCGGAACTGGCCGGGGACATACTCCAGCACCTCGACGACATCCTCGCCGAGAGCGGAGAAGCGTCCGCGTCCGCAGCGGCACGCGCCGTCGGTTGCGAGCACGGGCTGGTGGATCAGGACCTCGCGCGGCAGGTGATCCGGCAATGGGCGCCGCTTCGGCTGCTGGCGTGTCGGTGCTATCTCGGTAGCATCCTCTGCGGCCACGGTATCGTCTGTCTGATCATCGGCACGTGGCGGCGCTGGCTCCGCCTCAAGTTCCTCGAGGTGCAGTTCGAGTTGCCGGATTTCGCCGCTGAGCCGTTCGGAGGAGGCGCCGAACGCCATCCGTCGCAGCTTGGCGAGCTGCAGTTTCAGCCGCTCGATCTCGAGGGTATTGCGCTGCACGGCGACGGCTGCGGCCTGCAATTCCGCCTGACAGGCGGCGGCGAAGGCACGCAATGCGGCCGGATCTGAGGGCACGTCTGCGAACGCGAGCGACATGACCAATGATAGCGAAATGCGCTGGGGCCGTCGCGTACAATCGCCAGAATTCCGTGAAAAAACAGCAGCTTATCACGATGCGGTTGGACGCTGCGGCGGCGCTGGCAGGATGATGCGGCGCCAATCCATACCTTCCAGCAGCAACGCCAACTGGGCGGCTGACAAGGCAACGCCGCCGGCTGTGATCACGGGCCAAACGAAGCGGCCCTGCTCCAAGCGCTTGGCCAGCAGCACCAGGCCCGTGCCGTCCCAGTACAGCACCTTCAGGCGATCACCGCGCTTGCCGCGGAAGACGAACATCTGACCACCAAACGGATCGGCCGCCAGCCGAGTTGCGACCAGTGCCGACAGACCATCGAACCCGTTGCGCAGATCGACCGGCTGACAGGCGAGGAACACCCGCGTGCCCGGGGCGAAGGCGATCACGGCTGCGTGCGCAGCATGGCCAGCACAGCAGCCACGCGCTCGACGGCGACATCACTGCCGATACGCAGCGCGACGCCATCAGGCAGAACGATTTCGATTACGTCTGCCCCCGGCGATGCCTGGCCTTTCCCCATGCGCGCCACGGTACGGGGGCGTCGTGCTTGCCTTGATCTGGCATCAGCAGCTTGCGGCGCCACCCGCACCGGCACAAACATCGGCGGATCGCCAGCCAACCCAGGGACACCGAGCTCAGCGGCAGCACGCCGCGCAGCGCGCCAATTGTAGAGCAGGCTCGTCGAAACCCGGTGCTGGCGCGCGACCGCGGTGACGCCGATCTGATCAGTCGCGGCCACGAGGGCAGCCTTGTCCGCTTCACTCCACCGACGCCGACGCTCGGCGGGCCCCAGCACCTCGACCGACATGTCCGATATTCTCCTTCTGGACCCCAGAAGGAGTCGGCCTCATCTCAGGCCGACGCTCGCACCTCCGCAACACGGGGCTGACCGGACGCTTACCTATAGCATTCCCTTGGTGCATTTTCTGCTGCACGCACTCCGTGCGACAGCTATTTGCCTTTTTCTCTCACAGGCCGCTGAACCAATTGTAGCCCTGATCCTCCCAATAGCCACCGCGGAACTCGTTGGTGACTTCCAAGGCAACCAGGTGTTTGGCGTTCTTGAACCCAAGTTTGGTTGGAATCCGCAGGCGCACGGGAAAGCCAAACTGTGTCGGCAGCGGCCGGCCAAGAAATCGGAGCGCCAAGATCGTTTGCGCCTGCAGGGCGGAGGCCATGTCAATGCTGGTGTAGTAGTCATCCGCGCAGCGAAAGGCGACATAGCGTGCGCTGAGGTCCGCTCCGACCAGCGACAAGAAGAGGCGCAGCGGTATGCCAGCCCACCGGCCAACCGCACTCCACCCCTCAATACAGATCAGGCGCGTGATCTGCTCTTCTTGGGGAAGGCCCGTGAGCTCGGCCAGCGACCAGTTGCCCGGCCGCGCAACCCGCCCCTCGACCCTTAGGCGCCAGGTGTCACCGTCGACCTCTGGCGCCAGGGCCTCGGGATAAAAGCCGTTGAATGGAAACGGCCGGGTGATGTCCTCTGCCCCATAGCTTGGTGCAAGACGTGTTGATGAGAACAGGGCTGCCTGGGCCAGATCATTCCAGCGCGACATGTGCTGCAAGACAGGCCGGGCACCCTTCGGTGTGGCGGCAGACCAGGCAGCCGCGCCCGCAACAGCGCTGATCGCAACACTGCTGGCCAGCAAGCGGCGGCGCGAGACCAAAGGCATCGCGGTCATCGTGTCACTCCTCTCGGTTTGATGCCGAATACCATCAGCAGCAGGGTTCTAGGCACGAGCGCGACCATCGCGAGGTGAACAGTGAGGAACCCAACAGTCGCCGCCATCGCCCAGAAGT
>JAAFHH010000510.1 GCA_013297545.1 Alphaproteobacteria bacterium | reverse complement strand
TTCTACATCGGCGGTATCATCAAGCACGCCAAGGCGCTGAACGCCTTCACCAACCCGACCACCAACTCCTACAAGCGTCTGGTGCCGGGCTATGAAGCGCCGGTGCTGCTGGCCTATTCCTCACGCAACCGCTCGGCCTCCTGCCGCATTCCGTTCGCGTCGAGCCCGAAGGGCAAGCGCGTCGAAGTGCGCTTCCCCGATCCGCTGGCCAACCCGTACCTCGCCTACTCCGCCATGCTGATGGCCGGCCTCGACGGCATCCAGAACAAGATCCACCCGGGCCAGGCGATGGACAAGAACCTCTACGACCTGCCGCCGGAAGAACTCTCCAAGGTGCCAACGGTGTGCGGTTCGCTGCGCGAAGCCCTGGAAAACCTCGACAAGGACCGCGCGTTCTTGAAGAAGGGCGACGTGTTCACCGACGACCAAATCGACAGCTACATCGCGCTGAAGATGGAAGAAGTCGACCGCTACGACACGACCCCGCACCCGGTCGAGTTCGAGATGTACTACTCCGGCTAAGCGCCCCCGCTCAGCCGTTGCCGCGACGCACCCCGCCCTGCCTCGGCACGGGCGGGGTGCTTTCGCAAGTGCGAATGAAAAATGTATGGATTTCGGGGCTCTATGGCGGCATCTTGAAGCGACAGGTAACTCGGCATAGACGAGGCACGCGCTAATGGCCCTGACCCGCCCTGGGTTGGCGACAAAACCGTCAAGCTCGAACGCATCGCGCTTTCGAGACAAGCGCTACACGATTCCCGCACTCTCGGTCGATCTGTTCGGCAAGGTGTACGAAACCGTGTTCTGGTCAGCCCAGCAGATGCTGCTGCCCAACTTTGAAGAAAAGATGCTCGACGATAAGACACCAGTGCCCGCCGTCGTCCAGATTGACGGCGACAATGGCCGCTACGGCTTGGCGAGCGTGATCCCGAAGCGCATCCACCTCGACAAAAAGCTCGGCATGTTCCAGTTCTCGGATCTGTCGCCCGAAGCGCAGACCATCCTCGCGCGTTACGACAAACCGACCGGCAAGGGCGACGGCAGCCAGATCACGCCGCTGAAAGTCTATCTGCCGTCGGACACGGTGAACTGGTCGTTCTCCGGCATGATGCTGCAGCACTTCCGCGGCACGGCGGAAAGCGGCTCGGTGGTCAACGGCGTCATTCGTTTGCCGCGCTCGGTCCACAAGGCGACGTTCAGCTGCATCGTGATCCGGCACATCGTGGAAAAGCAGCGCTTGGCGCTGAAGTTTTCCAGCCTGCCGGATCACACCTTCGCGATCCTCGAAGAAGCGATCAAGAAGACCGGTTAACGGTCAGGCGTTGCGAGTAAGTTCACGGCGCAGAGCCTCCAGCACCGCGTCGGTGTCCTCCGCCGTGCCAGCGGTGATGCGGATGAAGGTCTCGTAGCCCGCCTCCCGCCAGTCACGGATCAGAATGCCGCCCGCCTTCAGCGCCTCGATCACGGGGGCGACCGGGCGCTGCAGATCCGCACTGATGAAGTTGGCGGCTGTCGGCAGCGGGGTGAGGCCAAGGGCGCGCAACCCCGCATCCAGACGCGCCAGCTGCTCGCGGCAGCCATCGACCAGCTGGCGCAAGTGATCCTGATCATCAAGGGCGGCAAGGGCCGCCTCATAGGCCAGATTGGTGACGCTGAAGGTGTTCTTGAACTTCGCCAGCGCGCCTGCGATCTCTGGGCTTGAGCACAGCGCATAGCCAACCCGGATGCCGGCCAACGCATAGGCCTTCGAAAACGTGCGCAGCACCACCCAGGGCCCCTGGCGCTTGGCCAGCAGCGGCAACGTGTCGATGCCGCCCGCCGCCAGGCCGAATTCCCAGTACGCCTCGTCGAGCACCAACAGCACACGGTCCGGCACACCAGCGATCAGGCGTTCCAGGTCGGCGGCGTCCAGCAGCCCGCCCGACGGGTTGTTCGGGTTGCACACGAACAGCAAGCGGGTGCTGTCATCGATCGCCGCCAGCAGGGCGTCCGGATCATTGGCGCCGTCAGCCCGCAGCTTGGCGGCCTGGATCACCCCACCCATCAGGCGGGTCGAGGCTTTGTAGCGCGGGAAGCTCGGCTCCGGCAGGACGCAGCCGTCCCCATCATCGAGGGTGGCGGCACAGCAGAAGTGCAGCAGCTCGTCGGAGCCGACGCCGAACATCATACAGTCCACCGCGACACCCGTGCGCTGAGATAGCGCTTCAGCGAGCTTCGCGCCCGCCGCTTCCGGGTAGCGATTGACCGTGCCAGCACCGGCCGCGATCGCCGCAATTGCGCGCGGGCTCGGCGCCAGCGGGCTTTCGTTCAAGTGCAGCATGCGCACTTGGCCAACGCCGTGCACCCGCTCCAGCTCAACGGCGGTGACCGGGTAGCCACCCTTCGGCAGGGCCGCAATCACGGGACGCAAACAGGATGCACGAGCAGTCATCACTTCCTCCATCAACCCGCCCAATCCAGCACGCCAGTGCCATCACCGCCAAGAGTAAGCAGGACAGCGGCGACGCAGGGCCCTATGCTAACGCCACCATGCCGCGCCGAACCAAACCCCGCGCCCCAGAAGAAGCCCTGGCGATTGCCCGGGCACTGCGCCGTCGCTTCATCACGCCAGAGGTGGAGGCAACCGCCCAAGTCGCCATGAAGCGCCTCGGCCTTGATCCGGCTGCCATGCTGAAGGGCTTGATGGCCGGCCAAGCCGCACCTCAGCCGGCAGTACTGCCGTCCGCAAAGTCGATCACGCCCGTCGGCACAGAGCGCGGCAGCCCGCTGCTCGACCTCGTGCGGGCGCGCGAAGGCATCGCACTGGCCCAAGCCGATGAGCCGACCGGCGTGCTCGACAAAGACCTGGAA
>JAAFHH010000509.1 GCA_013297545.1 Alphaproteobacteria bacterium | reverse complement strand
CCAAAACGGCTGTCGCGCTACAGTGACACCGAACCAGCGGTGGCTGCGCAATTCCTCTGGCTTGGACTTAGGCTGGCCCATCAAAGCCGTCCCCCCGGCGGCGGTTTTGCGCCAACCCTAAGCCGGACAGCCCCTGTTGTCTCACAGGAATTGCGTTACGCGACGCGGATCTGGCCCAAGAACTCCGCCGCATCGCGCGACAGCGCGCCCGATTGCTCGACCAGATCGGCCGTGGTCTCGACCACCCGGTCGGCCGCGACCCGCGTCTCGCTCGCCGCATCGCGCACAGCCCCGATGGTGCCAAGCACGTCGGCCGTGCCGCGGGCAGCGTCCTGCACGGTCTTTGCGATCTCTTGGGTGGCGGACCGCTGCTCTTCCACCGCGCCCGCGATGCTGGTCGCGATGCCGCCCATGGACTGGATGGTCGCGCCAACCGCCCGGATCGCGTCAACCGCTTGGGCGGTCGCGGTTTGCATCGCGCCGATCTGCTGGGCGATGTCCTCGGTTGCTTGACCGGTTTGGTTCGCCAGCGCCTTCACTTCGTTGGCGACGACGGCAAAACCGCGACCAGCATCGCCCGCGCGCGCCGCTTCGATCGTAGCGTTGAGGGCCAGCAGGTTGGTCTGTTCCGCGATGTCCGCGATCATGCGCACGACATCGCCGATGCGCTGGGCTGCCTGCTGCAGGGAGACGATCACCGCATCCGCACTCGCCGCCTGCTCGATGGCGGAGCGGGCGACCTCGGCCGAATCCTCCGCCTGGCGGCCGATCTCCCCGATTGAGGCGGACAGTTCTTCGGCTGCTGCCGCCACGGTCTGCACGCTCACCGTGGTCACTTCAGCGGCGGAGGTGACGACATTCGCCTGGGTGGTGGTGATCTCAGCCGAGGTCGACATGCCGCGCGCGTCGGTTGCCATGCGTTCTGACACGTCGGTCAGCTTCGCCACCACGGTGTGGACAGAACGTTCGAACTGCCCGGCCAAGCTCGCCAGCACCTCGCGGCGCTGCTCTTCGGATCGGAGTTCGATCATGGCCTGCTCGGACTCAAGCCGGCGGTTTTCAGCGAGCCCGTGGCGGAAGTGATCGAGGGTGGTTGCCATAGCGCGGATTTCAGCCGCACCAGTTGCGGCTGGCAGCGGTGCTTCAAGATCCCCATCGGCCAGGCGGCGCATCGCTGCTTCAATGCGCACGAGCGGCGAGACGATGCCGCGGCTGACCACCAACCACAGCACCAACACCGCGATCACCGCGATCACCAGAGCGAGGATCGCAAGCTGCGTGCGTGCGACACTGCCAGAGCTTTCCGCCTTGGCGGCGGCGGCCTTTGCCTGTTCAGCGGCGGCGTCGACCAGCGCTTTCACGCGAGCGACCGCATCTTCGGTCGCCGCCCGGGTCGCGGTCAGCAGCTCGGCACCGCGGGCGCGCAAGCCCAAGTCGGTTTCCCGCAAGCCGGCGATGGCGGTCGGCGCGCGGATCAAGCGCGCCAGGGGTTCGGTCAATTCCGGCACGGCATCATCGGGGGCGAGCCCGTTGACCAGCGCCTGGGCGCGTTGGGTCAGCACCAGGGCTTGGTCGCGCTGTGCGGCCAGCGTGTCGGGATCGGCGGTTGCAAGGCTCGCGAGAGCCCCGCCCAGTGTCTGGGTTGTGCCAGAAAGCTCGAGCAGTCGGCGCAGTAGGGCGACATCCGTGTCGACCAGTTGCTCCGCCGTCGCGCGCATCTTTTCGGTCAACTCGCGGCCCGCACTGGTGATGCGCTCGCGCGCACGGTCGGTTGCTTGGTCGAGGGCGGGGCCGACGGCGGCCGCGGCGGTGCCAAGCTCCAACACGTCGGCATCGGGGTTGCTGGCGAGCCGCAACAACGCCTCGATCGGGCGCACCAGGGCTGTCGCGTCGGCCCCCAGTGCCGTGCCGATGCGGGTGAGAGCGGTGCGCGCAGTTGCGATCGACTGGTCAATCGCCACCCGGTCGGCCAGATAGCCCGCGTCCAATCCCGCGATCACCTGACCGGTCGCCATGCGCAGCTGCACCAACACCAGCAGCACGTCGTCGATGTCGAGGGTCAATTCATCGACCGCCATTTCGCCGTCGCCGATCAGGGTGCGGCCGGTCTCGCCCATCTGTTCGGTCGCGCGGGTGATCCGCCCGGCGAGAGAATTCACGGCTGCCAGACTGTCCGCACTGACCGCTTGCACCGCGCGCGCACGCTCAGCTTCGGCCGACAAGCGATCCCGCACGGTGTTGGCGAGTGCCGTGATCCGGGTGCCCAGCGCATCGATCACCGGCACCAGCGCTGCCCCATCGGCGCCAAGCGCCGTCGCATCGCGGCGCAGGGCCGCGACCCGGGTCGCCAGGTCGGCACTGCCGGCACCGCGTTCGGCTTCGGAGGCGGCACTCGCGAGCTGCGGGGCGGCGGCGGCCAGCGCCGTGGCGGCGAGTGCGAGGTCTTGCGCTGCGATCACCCGCGGCTGCGCCACCCGGGCGAGGCTACCGATTTCCGCCTCCAGGCGCGCGAAACCAATCCAGGCGATGCCACAGGCTGCGACAGCCAGCGCACCAATTCCCAAAAAGGCAGCGATCAGCCGTGGCCGGAGGCCAAGGGCACGGGTCGGCGCAGTCGCTACAGTCATCCCAACACTCCAGCCATCGGACGGCGGTTCACGCCGCCACAGTCGCTTGCAATCATGACATCTAGATTGCGATTCGGCGACAGTGCTGCAGCACGCCGTTTAGGGAAGTGCACCCAAGCCCTGCAGCCTCGGCAAATGATCGCGGCGGACCTCGGTCACTGATTGCTCTAGTTGCAGGGCGACCTCGTCGGGCGCTTCTAGCCTGCGGCCGGTTGCATCGCTGAA
>JAAFHH010000508.1 GCA_013297545.1 Alphaproteobacteria bacterium | reverse complement strand
GAAACCCCGACCACACCGCCAGCTGCCGCTGATGCGCCAACCCCGGGACCAGAAACCAGCGCGCTGTTTAAAGGCCGGTTCGTGCTGATCTTCGGGCCGATCAACATGAAGCTCGCCCGCGAAGTCAGCGCCCGGCTGTTGGCGCTGGCGACCGAGAGCGACGAGCCGATCAAAGTGGTGATCAACTCGCCGGGCGGTCACGTCGAATCCGGCGACACGATCCACGACATGATCCGCTTCATCGCCGCCCCGGTGAAGATGATCGGCACTGGCTGGGTTGCCAGTGCGGGTGCGCACATCTTCCTCGGTGCGAAAAAAGAAAACCGGCTCTGCCTGCCGAACACCCGCTTCTTGCTGCACCAACCCTCGGGCGGTGTGCGCGGGCCGGCGGTCGACATCGGCATCGAAGCGCGCGAGATCATCAAGATGCGCGAACGCTTGAACCGCACGATCGCCGACCAAACCGGCCAGACCTTAGAACGCGTGACGCAGGACACGGACCGGAACTACTGGATGTCGGCCGAAGAAGCGCTGACCTACGGTTTGGTCAGCCGCGTCGTCCGCACGATGGCGGAGGTCTAGCCGATGTCCCAGGTCCTGCCGACCGATGCGGCATCCGCCCTCCTGGTCGGCCGGGCCTGGCTGCCGGGTGCGATTGCAGGCCCGGCCCTGGTTGGGGTGCGTGGCGACGATCTGGTGGATCTGACGCACGCGCTGCCCACCCTCGCCCACCTGTTGACCAAGCCGGACCCGTCAGCTGCCGCGACCGTGGCGATTGCGGGTGCACCGGTGGTCGGATCAGTCGCGGCGGTGATTGCCAACAGTTTGGCTGCGACCCGCGATGCTTCTGTGCCGCACCTGCTCGCCCCGTCAGACCTGCAGCCGGTGAAAGCCTCTGGCGTCACTTTCGTTGCGAGCTTGCTCGAGCGTGTGATCGAAGAACAAGCGCGCGGCGACCTTGCGCGTGCCGCCCAGATTCGTGCGGAAGTGACCGGCCTGATCGGCGACGACCTCGCCAAGGTAAAGCCTGGCTCGCCCCAAGCAGCCGAGCTGAAGGCCTTGTTGATCGCCAAGGGGGCCTGGTCGCAATACCTTGAAGTGGGTATCGGGCCGGACGCAGAAATCTTCACCAAGTGCCCGCCGCTCGCGGCTGTGGGTCTGGGTGCTGAGATCGGCGTGCTGGCGTCGTCCCACTGGAACAACCCGGAACCCGAAGTCGTGCTGGTGATCGCACCCGATGGACGGGTGGTTGGTGCCACGCTTGGCAACGACGTCAACCTGCGCGACGTCGAAGGCCGCTCCGCCCTGTTGCTCGGCAAGGCGAAGGACAACAACGCGTCGTGCGCGCTCGGCCCGTTCATCCGCCTATTCGATGCCGGCTTCGGCATTGATGACTTGCGTGCGGCGGATCTCGCCATGCGCGTCGATGGTCCCGATGGCTTCGTGCTCGACGGGGCGAGTTCCTTGAAGCGCATCAGCCGCGATCCGTTGGATCTGGCGGCCCAGTGCTTGTCGGCAACACACCAGTATCCGGACGGCGTGCTGTTGTTCCTCGGCACCATGTTCGCCCCCACCAAGGACCGCGACGCGCCCGGCAAAGGGTTCACCCACCATCTGGGCGACGTGGTGACGATCACCACACCGGCCCTCGGCACCTTGATCAACCGGGTGACCCACTGCCACTTGGCGCCGCCCTGGACCTACGGGCTCAAGGACTTGTTCGCCCACCTCGCCGCGCGGGGGGTGAGAGCGTAGCACCTGCCCTCCGATACAGCGCCCCTCCCCAGCTTGCGGGGGGCGGGGCGATACTTCAGAGGGATGCTGCTAAGCGCCAGAGGGTGACACCAGCCACTGCGAGGAACAGCACGCCTGCCCCCTTGCCGATCGCGATCGTCACCGCGGGGTGCGCTAACAAGAAGCGTCGCCCCTCGGCGGCAGCCAGGCCAACAGCGCCGTAGATCGCGATCTGCACGAACGCGGTCATCGTGACCAGCACACCCACTTGGCCGACCAAGGGGCCAAACTCCGGTTGCAGCATCTGCGGCACGACCGCGACCACGAACACATGCGCCTTCGGGTTCAGCAAGCACGTGACTGCACCGCGGCGGAACACGGCCAGGATCGGGGCGGCCACGCCATCCTCAACCCGGTCGACGACGATCCGGCTGCGCACCAGATCAACGCCGATCCAGCCCATATAGAGCGCGCCAGCGAGGCTGAGCAGGGCGAAGGCGGTTGGGCTTTGGCTCAAGATCACCGACACGCCGGCCGCACCAACCGCGGTGTTGATGGCACCGCCCGCGACAATCCCACCGATGGCCGCGGCACCGGCGCGCCGCCCACCGCCGAGCGTGCTGGTCAGCACGAACAGCATGTCCATGCCCGGTACCAGAATGATGCCGACCAGCAGCACCGCAAACAGCATCATGGTATCAGCGTAATCCACACCCGGTATCCCCTGCGGCCTGCTGGCAGTGGGGTGTGGTTTGCGCCCAAGCAACAGCGCCATTGCTCTGCGCACGCTGAAGCCAGCAGCAACGGATGACGGGGGAACGAAGAAAGCGCTTAAGCGTGCCCGGCCTCAGCCGACAGCATGCCAACCCGAATGCCGATCTTGGCAATCGCGCGTTCCCATTTCGCGTCGAGGTCGGCGTCGAACACGATGCCGACGTCTGCGTCCGCGTGCAGCCAGGCGTTTTGCTGCACTTCGGTATCGAGCTGGCCCGGGCCCCAGCTGGCACAGCCGAGTGCCAGCAACGCGCGCTGCGGGCCGGTACCGAGCGCGATGGCGCGCAAGATATCGGTGGTCGAGGTGAGCGCGATGTCGTCGTCGACCAGCATGGAGCTTTCTTCC
>JAAFHH010000051.1 GCA_013297545.1 Alphaproteobacteria bacterium | reverse complement strand
GTCATGGCGGGGTACTCCGCCGCGCTCGTGTTCCAGCTGCGCCGGCGCAAGCTTGGGTTCTGGGGCTCGAGCATCGATGTCTGGCGGCGGGTTTGGTCGCTCTACGTCGTGCATATCTTCGTATTCGTGTTGTTCACCGCCCAGGTGTCGTGGACGGCCGTGCGACTGAACAACGATGCTTACATCGAAGAAATGTTGATCGCGGAGTTCCTGAAGGAACCCCACGTCGCGGTCGTAGAAGCCCTGTTGCTGCGCTTTCAGCCGCGGTTTTTGGACATTCTGCCGCTCTACATCGTGCTGATGCTGTGGGTGCCGGCGGTGCTGGCGCTGCCGTGGCGGTTCATCCCGGTGCTGGTGGCCGCCAGTGTCGCCCTCTATCTGGGTGTCCAGCTCGAGGGGTGGCACTTGGAGGCTTACCCCGATCAGCGGCCGTGGACGTTCAATCCGCTGGGCTGGCAGTTGTTGTTCTTGCTGGGTGCCATTGCGGGGCGTGCCACGGTGGATGGCCGGGCTTTGGTGCCGAAATCCCGCTGGCTGCTGGTGGCTGCGGCCCTGTATGTCGGTGCCTTTGCGATGCCGGTTGGGCTCAGCTGGGCGATTGCTGGGGTCTGGGAGGACTTCCCAGCGCTGTTGTCTGACGAGCTCTGGCCCTTGCGCAAAGCCGATCTCGACCCGTGGCGGCTGGTCAATATTCTGGCCCTCGCGTTCCTCATTGCCCGTCTCGTGCCGCCGCAAGCATCTTGGTTCTTGAGTACCGCCGCGCGACCGGTCAGATTAGTGGGACGACATGGTCTCGACCTGTTTTGCCTGGGGATCTTTTTGTCGGTTGCCGGTCATGTGATGATGACCGAAGTGTCCGACGATCTGCCCATGCAGCTGGCGGTCACCGTCGTTGGGTGTGGCTTGATGATTGGGTACGCCGCGGTGAAGGAGTGGACAGAGCGTCTGGCAAAGGAAGCACGGGCATGACGCCTCGGACGTTCCTGGCCATGGCACTCGGCCTGCTACTTTCGATCAGTGCACACCCGGGCCGTGCTGCGCCATTGACCAATGAATGCCGCGTGCCGGATCCGATGCTGTCGGACGACAGCCGCTTGCCGGCGACGGGCCGGGCGCTGGCGCGCGCGCAAGATATCCAAGTGATCGTGCTTGGCGGTGGCGGCACCCAGGGCATGGGTGGCTCCGGCCTCTCAGCCGCCTGGCCGACCAAGTTCAGCACCGCGTTGGCCGAAGCACTCGGGCGCAAAGTTGAGGTCATCAACCTCGGCCGGCGGCGCCAGATCGCGACCGAGGTGCTGCAGCGCTTGGACCAGGATGTGATCGCGCTGAAACCAACCCTCGTGGTGTGGGAAACCGGCACGGTGGACGCTGCGCGCGGCATTGAGCCGGAGGAATTCTCCCGCGCACTCGCCCGTGGCGTGCGGCTGATGCAGCGCGCCGGCATCGATGTTGTGTTGGTTGATCCGCAGTTTGTGGGTGCCACCCAGCCGCTCTTGAACATGGCGCCGTTCGTCGAGGCGATGCGCCAGGTCTCCACCAAAGACCAGCTGGTCAAGTTTGACCGCTACGACATCATGCGCCATTGGCTGGAGGTTGGGTTTATCCGCCAGCTCGGCCTCAGCCGCGAGGCGATGGTGCAGGAAAACGACAAGGTGTTTGACTGCGTGGGCAAGCTGCTCGCCCAGTTGGTTGCCCGCCAAGCCGCTGCCAGCCGGCCGCAATAGGCACGATGCATTGAGCGACTCTATCGGTGGCCCGTCGTTGGCCGTGGTGCTGGTGTCCTATCGCACGGGGCCAGCCCTCCACGGTGCGATCGCGAGCGTTTTGGACGAGCCGCTGGTGGCGGAATTGGTGCTGGTCGACAATGGCAACCCGCCGGACGCGCTGGCCGATCTGCCGGCCGACCCGCGGCTCAAGGTCGTCACCGGCCATGGCAATGTCGGGTTTGCCTCCGGTGTCCACCTCGGCGTCGCGGCAAGCTCGGCCCCACTCCTGTTGATCCTCAACCCGGATTGCGTGGTGCCGACCGGCGTATTGCCCGCACTGATGGAGGCGCTGGCTCACGAGCCGGAACCGTGGATCGCCAGCACCTTGGTGCGCGGCTCCGATGGTCGCGAACAAGCGGGTTGCCGGCGCCGCACCGCGACCCCGTGGCGCGCGATCGGCGAGACGCTGCAGCTCTGGCGGCTGCCGGGCCTTGGCCGTTGGCGGATCTCGATGATGCGGGATCGGCCACTGCCGATCCTGGCCCCGGTCGAAGCGTTGTCCGGCGCGTTCATGCTCCTGACCCGCCGCACTTGGGATCAGCTGGGTGGGCTTGACCGCCGCTACTTCCTGCATGTCGAAGACCTCGACATCTGCGCGCGGCTGGGCCGCATCGGCGGGCGCTGTCTCGTGCACGGGGGGTTGAGCGTTGTGCACGTCAAGGGCACCAGCGATGCGCCGGCTTGGACCGTGGAACGCCACAAGATCCGTGGCTTTTGGCGCTATTTCAGCCAGCACTTCCCGGGGCCGATGGCCGTGATCGCGATCAGCATCGTGGCGGCCGCCTTGTTCGTGCGCACGGGTCTTAGGGCGGCGGCGGCCCACGTTCGACCAGAGCGCTGATCCGCCAGGTCATCGCGGCAGCGACCGCGCGCGCAGCCCCCGGCACTGCCTTCGGGCGCTGGCGCAGCATGCTCGGCACACCGCACAGGCCGTGCCACAAGCCCTTCAGCGCCGCCCCGATCATGCCGCGCCGGGCGGCGAGCAGCACCTGGACCAGTTGCAGGCCGAGGTGCAGCGGCACCGTCCAAGCCAGACGCGCAGGCAGGCACTTCGCCACGGTCCAAGTGAGGTTGCGCATGCCGTGGTAGATCGCGAAGTGTGATCGCTTACCCGTGCTGGCGGAGCCGACATGGTGCACGATGGCGTCCGACACCTGCAGGCAGCGCCATCCCGCAAGGCGCAGGCGAAAGCCAAGTTCGACATCTTCGGTGTAGCAGAAGAACTGTTCTTCAAAGCCGCCGACCGCAATCAGCGCGTCGCGCTGCCACAGTGCGGCCGCCGCACAGGGCGAGAAGGTCTCGTAGACCGCCGGCAGTGGGGCGCGCGGCTTGCCGTAACCCGCCCGCCAGGCAAGGCCAAAGCCGTGCCAGACGTCGCCCACCCCATCGAAGCGGCTAGGGTCTTCAGCATCCAGCTGGGTGGAGCCGAACATCACGGCGTCAGGGTACGTGGTACTGGCGGCTACCAACTGGGCAAGCCAGGTGTGCTCAGCAAAGGCATCTGGGTTCAGGGTCGCGATCCAGCGCCCGGTGGCCACCGCGATGCCGCGGTTGTTGCCAGCGGCAAAGCCGAGATTGCGGCCGGCATCGATCACCGTGACCGGCCGCGGGCACGCGGCTACGGCAGCTGCAACCGCGCCGTCGGTCGACGCGTTATCGACCAAGATGGTCTCAAAGTCTTGAAATGTCTGCGCCGCCAAGGCCTGCAGGCAGCGCGTGAGGTGCGGCCCGGATTGGTAGGCGACGATGACAACGCTGACGGTGGGCGCCACGCTACAGCAGCAATGACGGTGTCGGCTCAGCCCCGCCCACGATCACCACCCCGCCCGCGGTGGCGATTTGGATCTGCGGCGAGGCGGCAGTAGGTGCCGCGATGCCGGTCCCGGCAGGGCCGAGCTGCTGTAAAATGGATTGCCCCGGCATGAAGGGCGTGTCGCCAGCGAAAATAATGTCGTCGCCGTCACCGCCATCGATCACGTCATCGCCGGCACCACCGATCAGCACGTCGTTGCCAGCACCACCGAGCAGCGTGTCAGCACCGGTGCCGCCGCGCAGGAAGTCGGCACCGGCACCACCGACCAGGGTTTCGCTCGGCGCCGGGCTCGGGCTGCGGGGCGTCGGGGTTACCTCGGCAGCCTTCAGCACAGGCTGGGCATCGACGGTGGCACTGGTGTCGATCGGTGCCTGCACGCGCTGTTCGGCCGCCTGCGCGTCGGCGGCGAGCCGGACGGTTGGGGCGAGGGTTTCCTCCTCGACGACGATCGGGGCGGCCTCTTTGATCGCGGTTGCTTCGGCCGGCGCTGCGTCCACCACGGCGGGCGTGGCTGGCGGTGCACTTGCCTCGGCCACAACCGGCGCAGGCGCAATCGCTGTCGGCGGCTGCGGAGGTGCGGCAACCGATTCGACCTCGACCCGGACCGTCCCGGGTTCAACGGCGGGCGGTGCCTCGAGGATGGTTGGGGCGTCGGGCAGCGCAATCGCCACCAACTCGCGCCCGAGCGTCGTCCAACGGTCGACATCCTGGTTGTCGGCCAGCAGGGCGGTCAGCACTGGTACGTCCTCGTCCGCCAGATCTTCGACGGCCTGGATCACGATCTCGATCGGCGCCAGCACATCATCCGGCTCGGCGCTGTCGGCTGGCGGCGGGGTGATCGCTTGGACGAGCAGGCTGCGCAGGCCGCCGCCATAGGCGATCAGCGTGCCCGACGCGTCGGTTAAGATGTAGCTCGCGCCCTCCCGGGCGAGGTGAGCGAACAGCTGCCCGTCGGTCGGATCACACAGTGCAACCCACGGGTCACCTTCATCACTGACACCAGTTTCGATTTCAACCGGCAGACCGCGATGCTCCGCCAGCACCGCCAAGCGCCAAATCTCGGCCGTCTCGCGCGGGCTCCAGCCCGCTCGACCGGCGGCGTTCACGAAGGAGATAACTTCGGCGGACATCGACGTATTTATGCCGGGTTCCCACCCGCTCCGGACACTGCGTGCAAGGAAGAGAAATACAATATGTTTGCGACGATTGCCATGTTGACCTCGGCTATGCTTCGAGTTGGTCCCTGATCGTGGCGCGGCTGCCACAACCAAGCTAGGTCTGGATCCCACCGGTGAGCAAACTGACCTTCCACCCGACCACTCAGCACCTGCCGGAAATCCGTCCAGCACCGGTTCAGCGCGCCTGGATGGACGCGACCCCGGAGAGCTTCGCCTACCGCTGTCTGCCGCTCAACATCGCCAACGCCCACGGCTGGGAAATCCTGTCGCCGATGGGGTTTGAGGCCTATTGGACTGGCGGCGCACACACCTCTGACATCCGCATCTTGCCAACCGATACCGAACCAATGATGGCGCTCAGCCACTTCGGCAGCGGGGTGCTGACGTTTCATGTCGGCTATCTGATCCGCACGGCACCTGGCTTTGACCTCTGGATCGGCGGACCGATCAACCGCCCGAAGGATGGCATCGCCGCGTTGACCGGCATCATGGAGACCGATTGGGCACCCTACAGCTTTACCATGAATTGGCTGTTCACCCGGCGCGATCACGTCGTGCGGTTTGAGAAGGGCGAGCCGATTTGCCACGTTTTCCCGGTCGAGCGCGGGCGGCTCGAGGCGCAAGACCCGGAGATCGTGCCGTTGGAACAAGATCCAGCCCTCAAGGCTGAGCACGACGCTTGGCACCAGCTGCGCCAGACTTTCTTGGAGACGCTGCCAAACGCTGGCAGCGAGGCGCAGCGCCAGAAGTGGCAAAAGCACTATTTCCGCGGCGTGATGCCCGACGGCTCGCCCGGCCATCCGGACCACCGCACCAAAGTGAACCTCAAGTGCCCGGTCGGGCGCGGCTGATTGCCTGCAGCAGGATGCTTTCGGTGAGGATCTGGGGCAGCACCTCCGGTGCAGCACCGGCCCGGCCTGGATACATCAGATAGAGCGGCACGCCGGGCTGACTGTGGCGGGCGAGCAGGGCAGAGATCGCAGTGTCTGGCCGCGTCCAGTCCGCCACCAGCAGCACAACACCGGCGCGCCCGAATGCCGCGCGCACGGGCTCGGCCGCGAGCGCGCCGCGTTCGTTCACCAAGCAGGTGATGCACCAATCCGCCGTGACGTCGACGAACACTGGCGTGCCAGCCGCTTGCAGGTCCGCCACCCGGGCGTCGCTCCAGGCCGTCTGGGTCTCAGCGCGCGACGGTGGCGGGGACGCGTGGCCGAACCAGAAGGCGGCGGCTAAGGCCGCCACCGCGGGTAGCCGTGCAAGCCAGCGCCAACGTCCCGCCGGCACCCAGGCGATCCAGCCAAGGGCCACGATCCCGGCGAGGGCGACCAGCACGGCATCCGGCCCGGCTTGGCGCGCGAGCACCCAGATCAGCCACGCCGCCGTCGCCGCCATCGGGAAGGCGAGCGCTTGCTTCAGCACGACCATCCAGGCGCCCGGTCGCGGCAGAATCGCGAGGGCCTGCGGCACGAGGGCGAGGATCAGCGTCGGCAGCGCTAAGCCGAGGCCGAGCGCCTGTAGCACCAGCGTAGCGCTCAGACTGTCTTGGGCGAGCGCCCAGCCGAGGGCTGCACCCATGAACGGTGCGGTGCACGGTGTGGCGACCACCACCGCCAGCGCCCCGGTTGCGACCGAGCCGGACCAGCCAGTGCGGCGCGTCCAGCGCTCCCCCAGGCCGCTGAAGGCGGCCCCAAAGCCGCCCTCCATCACCAAGCCGAGCGCGACAGCCGCCATCACCCAGCTCATCACCAGCACAAACCCCGGCGCCTGGAACTGGAAACCCCAGCCGAGCTGCTGACCGGCAGCGCGCAAGGCCGCCAGCGCCAGGGCCAGCATCAGAAAGCTCAGCAGCACGCCGATCGTGTAGCCGAGCGCATGGCGCCGAAGGGCCGGCCGGTCGTGGGCAACTTGGACCAGACCGATCACCTTCATCGACAGCACTGGGAACACGCACGGCATCAGGTTCAACACCAAGCCGCCGAGCACGGCCAATGCGAGTGCGGCGATCAGGCCAAGGTCACTGCCGGCTGCGGGCGGCGGCACGGTGATCGCGAGTGCATCACGGCGCGCAACCCCGGAAATGGTCTGGGTCAGCACCAGCACGGCCTCGAACCCGTCGCTGCGGCTGGCGGCGGCGACAGCGTCGATCTGCAGTGCGCCGTCGACCACGCGGATCTGCTGGGCGGCATTGTGCACCAAGCGGCCAGGGTCGCGGGCGAACAGATGACCACTGACGGTGGCGCCGGTCCCCAGACCAGCGGCCAGGGTCAGGCTGAGGCGTGATCCCGCTTGGGTCGCCGTGACCGCCCAGGGTGACGGCCGCGGCATGGTGGCGTCTGCGGCCGCAAAGGCGGCCAGCACGTCGGGTTCAGATGCGTACGCAACTGGGTCGACGGGCAGGGTGAGCGTCAGGTCCGCCTCGCGCGGGATGCAGATGTCGCGGCACACCAGCCAGCTTGCCCGTGCGACCAGCCGCACCTCGCCCGCGGCCGTCGCCGGGATCCTGATCTCGACCGGCAGCAGCACGCGCCCGCTGTAGCCATGGTTGACCAGAGGGCCGAACACGTGGCGCTCCGGCGCTGGCCAGACGATTGGCCCCGCGGTGACGCCGGGCGGTAAGGACCACTCGAGATCGGTCGCAAGCCCACTGTCGCCGGGGTTTTCCCAATAGCTGTGCCAGCCCGGCTCTAGCTCCAGCAACAAGCCTGCGCGGAGCGTCTGGCCCGGCGTCGCCGTGATCACCTCTGCGACCAGGCTCGCCCGGCTTTCGGGAAAGCTGACGGGTGCGGCTGCGGCAGGGTTCAGCAGCAGCAGGCCGACCAGCAGGGCGAAGCGGCGGATCACGCCGCCGCCAGGGTCGATCCGGTGCGCTGAGCCACATCGATGCCGGTGCCCGACACGTCCGGTTTGGCAAGGCCTGTGATTGCAGTCGCGACAGTCATCATGAGGTCTCGGTAGCACCCGCTCGCCAGCATCACAAGCCTTCGCAGGCGGGCATGCAATGGTTACACGCACCCGGGTTATCACGACGATAGGGTGATGGAATTTCCCAGATCCGGTGCGGGCCGTCAGGGTGCGCCCAACCCCAGCCCTTAGGAGCTTTCGCCATGACCCTCGCCACCAAGGCGGCCATCGTTACCGGATCCACCAGCGGGATCGGTCTTGGCATCGCGACCGCACTCGCGCGCGCCGGTGCCAACGTGATGCTGAATGGTTTCGGCGACGCCGGCGACATTGAGCGCGTGCGCGCTGATCTCGCGGCGACGTCTGGCGTCGATGTGCGCTATTCGCCGGCCGACATGTCGGATCCCGCCGCGGTCGCCGCTATGGTGGGTGCGGCCGAGGCAGCGTTCGGGCGGGTTGACATTCTGGTCAACAACGCCGGCATCCAGCACGTCGCGGCGATTGAAGACTTCCCAGCCGATAGCTGGCACAAGATCTTGGCGATCAACCTCTCCTCGAACTTCTTCGCCATGCAAGCGGTGATCCCCGGCATGAAGGCGCGCGGGTTCGGGCGGATCATCAACGTCGCCTCGGCGCACGGCCTCGTTGGCTCGCCGTTCAAATCGGCCTATGTCGCAGCCAAGCACGGTCAGGTCGGGTTGACCAAAGTGGCAGCACTTGAGTTGGCTGAGACCGGCATCACGGTGAATGCGGTCTGCCCTGGCTATGTCCGCACGCCATTGGTTGAAGGCCAGATTGCTGATCAAATGAAGGCCCACAACCTCGACCGAGAGGCGGTGATCAAAACCGTTATCCTCGGCAGTCAACCGAACAAGCGGTTCGTCGAGGTGGAGGAGATGGGGGCGGTGGTCGCTTTCCTGTGCTCAGCAGCAGCGCAGTCGATCACCGGGATTGCGCTGCCGGTCGACGGCGCGTGGACAGCCCGCTAATGGCCGCGCTGAAGCAGGCACCAAAGCGTGTCAACCTTGCCTTCCAGGGTGGTGGCTCCCACGGTGCCTTTACCTGGGGGGTCGCAGACCGACTGCTGCGCGAGCCGCGCATCGAGATCGAGGGCATTTGCGGCGCGAGCGCCGGGGCGATGAACGCCGTCGTGCTGGGGTCCGGCTATGCGAAGGGTGGCCGCGAGGGCGCTCGCGAGGCGCTTGCCGCGTTCTGGGGTCGGATTGGCGATGCCGGCGCGCGCTCGCCCATCCAGCCCTCGTGGCTTGACCAGTGGCTCGGCACCAACCGGATGGACTTTTCGCCAACCTACTTCGCGTTCGACATGATCAGCCGTCTGTTCTCGCCCTATGAGCTGAACCCCAGCAATATAAACCCGTTGCGCGATGTGGTCGCCGCAAGCGTTGACTTCCAGGCCGTTCGCGACCAGTGCAGTTTGAAGCTTTTCGTGTGCGCGACCAACGTGCGTACGGGCAAGATCAAGGTGTTCGAGAATAAAGAGCTCAGCGTGGAGGCGGTGCTGGCCTCCGCCTGCCTGCCGTTCATGTTCCAGACTGTTTGGGTCGAGGGTGAGCCCTATTGGGACGGCGGCTACATGGGCAATCCCGCCCTCTATCCGTTGATTTACAACTGTCAGAGCCAGGATGTGCTGCTGGTGCAGATCAATCCGCTGACCCGCGAAGAAGTGCCGGTCCATGCCCGCGACATCTTGGACCGGGTCAATGAGATCAGCTTCAACTCGTCGCTGATGCGTGAGATGCGCGCGGTGCACTTTGTCTCCAAGCTCGTGGAAGCTGGCCGCCTGCCAGCGGACGAGTTTCGCGATCTGTTCATCCATATTGTCGAGAGCGAGGAGGTGTTGAAGAAGCTTGGTGCATCGACCAAGCTCAATGCCACCAAACCCTTCCTGCAGCATTTGTTTGACACCGGCAGCTTGGCGGCGGAGCGCTGGCTCGATGCGAACTTTGATGCGCTTGGCCACCGATCGAGTGTGGATGTCGGATCGATCTTTTTATAGGAGCTGACATGACCAAACCCCGTGTTCTGATCGTTGGCGCCGGCTTCGGCGGGCTTTCGGCCGCGCGTGCCCTTGCCCACACGGACGCCGACGTCGTGGTGATCGATCGGCGCAACTACCACCTGTTTCAGCCGCTGCTCTATCAGGTCGCAACCGCCGCCCTTAATCCGTCGGACATCGCGCAGCCGATCCGCAGTGTGCTGCGCGACCAGGCGAATGCGACCGTGCTGATGGGGCGCGTGGTCGGCATCGACCGCGCCGCGCGGACGGTTCAGCTGCAGTCCGGCGAGACGGTGCCGTTCGACTGGCTGGTGCTGGCAACCGGGGCGCGCCACGCCTACTTCGGCAAGGAGGAGTGGGAGACGGTCGCGCCCGGCCTTAAGAAGATCGACGACGCAACCCACATCCGCCAGCGTGTGCTCGGCGCCTTTGAACGGGCGGAAAGCGCGCTGGACGAGGCCGCGCGCCGGTCGCTGCTGACCTTCGTGGTGGTTGGTGCTGGGCCGACGGGCGTTGAGCTTGCCGGTGCGATCGCCGAACTCGCGCGCGACGCCTTGGCCAAGGATTTCCGGCGCATCGACCCGACCTCGGCGCGGGTGATCCTGGTCGATGCAGCGCCGCGCGTGCTGCCGGTGTTCACCGAAGCGCTCTCAGCCAAAGCAGCCGCCCAGCTGCTGCGGCTTGGTGTCGAGTTGAAGCTGGGGGCGCCGGTTTCAGCGTGCGATCTGGACGGCGTTGAGGTGGCGGGCGAGCGGATCAGCGCGCGCACCGTGCTCTGGGCGGCGGGCGTGCAAGCGTCAGCGGCGGCCAAGTGGCTCGGCGTCCCAGGTGATCGCGCGGGGCGTGTGCCGGTTGGTGCCAACCTCCATTTTGAGGAGGATGACCGGATCTTCGTCATCGGAGACACCGCGCTTGCGCTTGATGCCGCAGGCAAGGCGCTGCCTGGCATCGCGCCGGTCGCCAAGCAACAAGGCGCGTGGGTGGGCAAGCGGATCGCGGCTGCGATCGCGCAGCGGTCCAGCAACCCGCCCTTTCGCTACCGGCACATCGGCAATCTTGCAACCATCGGCCGAAACGCGGCCGTCGCCGATTTTGGCTGGATCACGCTGTCCGGTTATCCGGCCTGGGTGCTGTGGGGCCTGGCGCATGTCTACTTTTTGATCGGCTTCCGCAATCGCCTCTCGGTCGCGCTCAGCTGGGTGTGGGCGTACTTGACCCGGCAGCGTCCGGCTCGGCTGATCACCGGCGGGGAAGGGTAGCGGCTACCTCGGTTGCTGTGCTGCCGCTGGGATCACGCCGCCGCTGGGGTCGATCCCGTGAGCTGCAGGAACGCGTCTTCCAAGTCGGCTTCCTCGGTCGCGAGATCCGTGAAGGTGAGCCCGGAATGGGTGATGGTGGCGAGCAGGGCGGGGATCGACGTCTCACTCGGCTTGTAGCGCAGCGACAAGCGGTTGCCAGCGAGCACGGGCTGGAAGCCCGCCAGCACGGTTGGGACAGCGTCCGGCACCTTAGTCAAGGTTAGGTGCAAGGTTTTGCCATCGAGCCGGTCGATCAAGGCCCGCGTGGTGTCGCACGCCACCAGCCGGCCCTGGTGGATGATACCGATGCGGTCGCACAAGGCTTCGGCTTCTTCGAGGTAGTGGGTGGTCAGCACCACCGTGGTGCCGCGGTCATTCAGGCCGCGCACATAGGCCCAGAGCTGCTGGCGCAGTTCCACGTCAACCCCGGCCGTCGGCTCATCGAGGACCAGGACGGGTGGCGTGTGCACCAGCGCCTTCGCCACCATCAAGCGCCGCCGCATGCCGCCGGACAGCGAGCGGGCATAGGCATCAGCCTTATCGGCAAGTCCGAGGGCGCCCAAGATCGCATCGGTCTGGCGGGCCGCCTTCGGCACGCCGTAGAGGCCGGCTTGCAGCTCCAACGCTTGGCGCGGGCTGAAAAACGGGTCGATGTTGAGTTCTTGCGGCACGACCCCGATCGAAGCCCGCGCCGTGCGCGCATCGGCATCGATGTCGGTGCCCCACACGGATACCGTGCCCGCGGTTTTCAGCACCAGCCCGGCCAAGATGTTGATGCAGGTCGACTTGCCGGCCCCGTTCGGGCCGAGCAGGCCGAAGATTTCCCCGCGCCGGACGGTGAGGTCGAGGCCCTCAAGCGCGGTCTTGGCCGGCTGGCGGCCGCGCGGCGCGTAGGTTTTCGACAGGCCGGTGATCGAAATCGCGTCAGTCATCATGCAGCCTCGGTAGCACCCGGTGGGCATCACGACAAGCCTTCGCGGACGCGACCCGTGGGGGTGCGACCCTGCGGCTGCGG
>JAAFHH010000523.1 GCA_013297545.1 Alphaproteobacteria bacterium | reverse complement strand
TTTTGCTTGAAGCTGGTGCCTGAGGGCATTGAAGGCCGCGTGCCCTACAAGGGTCCGGTCAGCAATGTGCTGCACCAGCTGGTCGGTGGGTTGAAGTCCGCGATGGGCTACACCGGCAATGGCACCATCGAGGACATGCAGACAAATTGCACGTTTGTGCGCATCACTTCGGCCGGGTGGCGGGAAAGCCACGTCCACGACGTCGCGATCACACGCGAGCCGCCGAACTACCGTAAGGACTAGCCATGACCCCCGGGGCCAGGGTGCAGGCGCTGATTGATCTGACCGACCAGCTGGCATCCGTTGGCGGTGCCGCCGATGCGGCGGCGTCAGCTTATTTTCGCGCGCGCCGCTACATCGGCTCGAAAGACCGCAGCTGGATTGCCGAACGGCTCTACGCCGGCTTGCGCCGGCGCGCCCATATCGACTGGTGGGTCGACCGGGTGCTGGAGCGTCTGCCGACCTCCCCACCGCCGGCCGCGCGCCACCGGGTGATCGCGGACCTGCTGCTGACCGGCGAACCTGCCGAGCGCGTCGCTGGCTGGTTCGACGGCGGCCCCTACCGGCCGGACCCGCCGAGCCGGGCGGAGCGCACGCTGTTCGCCGAACTCGATGGCAAATCGCTCGACCACCCGGACCAGCCGCGTTGGGTGCAGGGCGAAGTGCCGGATTGGGCGATCGAGGCGTTGCCGGCCGTGTTCGGAAACCCGGTCGAGCTGCAAGCGCTGGCCGATGGCGGGCCACTCGATCTGCGCGTCAACCCGCTGGTCGGCAGTCGGGAGGAGGCGTTGGCAGCCCTAACGGCAGCCGGCATTGAGGCTTCGCCGACACCGCTGTCACCGCTTGGCCTGCGCGTCGTCGGCCGCCCGCCCTTGGGCACCCAGCCGGCGTTCGTCTCCGGCTTGGTGGAAGTGCAAGACGAAGGCTCCCAGCTCGTTGCCTTGCTGACCGATGCCAAGCCCGGCATGGCCGTGATCGATTTCTGCGCCGGCGCTGGCGGGAAGACCTTGGCCCTCGCCGCAGCGATGGCGAACCAGGGCCGGCTGATCGCCTGCGACATCGCGGGCCAGCGCCTGGAGCGCGCGGTCAAGCGCTTGCGCCGGGCTGGTGTCCACAATGTCGAACGCCGGGTGCTGGATGGATCGAGTGCGCAATGGCTGAAGCGCCAGGCCGGTCGGTTCGATCGCGTTCTGGTCGACGCGCCGTGCAGCGGCACCGGCACCTGGCGGCGCAATCCGGACATGAAGTGGAAGGTTGGCCTCGAAGCCGTCGCCAACCTGACTGTGCTGCAGCAGGACATCTTGGGCCGGGCCGCAGCCCTGGTGCGCCCGGGCGGGCGGCTGGTCTACGCCACCTGCTCGCTGCTGCCGGCGGAGAACAGCGAGCAAGTGACCGCGTTCCTGGCCGCGCGACCAGACTTCCAGGTCGTGCCGATTGCCGAGCTGTGGGCCGCGATCATCGGCACGCCGTGCCCCTGCGACGGCGACTATCTGACCCTTACGCCTGGTCAGCACGGCACCGACGGGTTCTTCGCCGCGGTGCTGGAGCGCCGCCCCGCATGATGATCCTGACCGCCACACCGGAAGATGCCGAGGCGATCGCCCGCCTACACGCAGACAGTTGGCGCGATACCTACCGCGGCATGGTGCCGGACCGGCTGCTCGATGGGCCGATGGCTGAAGAACGCCTGTCCCAGTGGCGCACCGTGCTGACGGCCCTGCCATCCGGGCGCGTCGTGCTGTGCGCCCACGAAGCGGATGTGCTGCTCGGTTTCGTCTCCGGCGGCCCACGCCGCGGTGGGCCGACTGGGTATGATGCTGAGATCTACGCGCTCTACGTCGCGCGCGACCACCGCGGCACCGGTGTTGGCCGCCGGCTGCTGGGTCACATGGCGGAGCGCTTAGCGCTGTTCGGCCATGACGGGCTGCTGGCCTGGGTGCTCGCCGCCAACCTCGGTGCGCGGCGCTTCTATCAGCGCCTGGGTGCCATCGAAGTGGCGGAGAAAGAAGAAGCGGTTGGCGGCACGCCGCTGATCGAAATTGGCTACGGCTGGGCTGAAATCCGCGACCTCGCAGAGGCTGCCGAAGAGGGGAGATACTAGACCCATGCAGCGTGTACTCATCCTCGACTTCGGCTCGCAATTCACCCAGCTGATCGCCCGCCGGGTACGCGAGCTCGGCGTCTACTGCGAAGTGCGGCCGTACCTGATGGCGGCGGCGGATATCTCCACCTTCGATCCGGCGGCGATCATCCTCTCCGGCGGGCCAGCATCGGTGACGGAGGCGGCGACACCGCGCGCACCAGACCTGGTGTTCAGCCTCGGCGTGCCGGTCCTTGGCATCTGCTATGGTGAGATGACCATGACGGCGCAGCTGGGCGGCGCGGTTGAGAGCGGCCACACCCGCGAATTCGGCCGGGCGGAGATTGAAATCCACCGCGGATCGCGGCTGCTCGACTGCTGGGGTGAGCCGGGTGCCAAGGAGATCGTGTGGATGTCCCACGGCGACACGATCACCGCGATCCCGCCGGGCTTCGACGTGGTCGCAACCTCACCCCACTCGCCCTACGCCGTGATCGCGGACGAGACCCGGCGCTTCTACGGCGTGCAGTTCCACCCCGAGGTTGCCCACACGCCACGTGGCAAAGAATTGCTGCGCGCCTTCTTGTTCGACATCGCCGGTGTGCGCGGCGATTGGACGATGGCGACCTTCCGCGCCGAAGCGGTTGCCGCCATCCGCGCCCAAGTCGGCACTGGCCGGGTGATCTGCGGCTTGTCCGGCGGGGTGGATAGT
>JAAFHH010000507.1 GCA_013297545.1 Alphaproteobacteria bacterium | reverse complement strand
CTCAGGCCCATCGGCACCGACGGTTATCCGCTCGGGACCGATGAGCTTGGCCGCGACATGCTCTCCCGCCTCATGTTGGGGGCCAGGCTGTCGCTGTTCATGGGTGTGACGCCGGTACTGATGGCGTTTGTGGTGGGGTCGACCCTCGGCATCATGGCCGGCTATGTCGGGGGTTGGGTGAACACTGCGATCATGCGCACGATCGACGTGTTCTACGCCTTCCCCTCCGTGCTGCTGACCATTGCGCTCTCCGGTGCTTTGGGGGCGGGCATCGGCAACGCGCTGCTCTCCCTCACCGTGGTGTTCATCCCGCCGATCGCGCGCGTCGCCGAAGCCGTCACGACGCAAGTGCGCAGCCGGGATTATGTGGAAGCCGCGCGTGCCTCTGGTGCTGGCGCCTTCACGATCATCCGGGTGCATGTGCTCGGCAATGCGCTGGGACCAATCTTCGTCTATTCGACCAGCCTCATCTCCGTCGCGATGATCTTGGCGTCGGGCTTGTCGTTCCTTGGCCTTGGCGTGCGGCCGCCGGACCCGGAATGGGGCTTGATGCTGAACACGCTGCGCACCGCGATCTACGTGCAGCCCTGGGTCGCCGCCTTGCCCGGGTTGATGATCTTCATCACCTCGATTTCGTTCAACTTGCTGTCGGACGGGCTGCGCTCGGCGATGGATGTGAAGAGCTAGCCGATGACGGATCCCGCACACGCTGACCGCGGTGGTCCTGGGCAGCCCCTGCTGACCATCCGCGGCCTGACCAAGCACTTCCCCTTGAAGAAGCGCCTCGGCAGGCCGGCCGCGGTCGTGCGCGCGGTCGATGGCATCGATTTCGATGTGCTGAAGGGTGAGACCCTCGGCGTGGTGGGGGAGAGTGGGTGCGGCAAATCCACCACCGCACGGCTGCTGATGCACCTGATCACGCCGGACCGCGGCGACCTCGTGTTCGATGGCGAGACGGTGGGCGGCGCCGAGTTGCCGCTGAAAACCTACCGCCGCCAAGTGCAGATGGTGTTTCAGGACAGCTACTCCTCCCTTAACCCGCGCATGACGGTGGAGGATTCGATCGCCTTCGGACCCAAGGTGCACGGGCTGCCAGGGCGCGAGGCGGTGACACGGGCGCGGGATCTGCTCGCGCGCGTCGGCTTGGAGCCGAAACGCTTCGCTGGCCGCTACCCGCACGAGCTCTCCGGTGGCCAGCGCCAGCGGGTCAACATCGCCCGTGCGCTGGCACTTGAGCCAAGGATGATCATTCTGGACGAGGCGGTGTCGGCGCTCGACAAGTCGGTGGAAGCGCAGGTGCTGAACCTGCTGCTGGATATCAAGGAAAGCTTCGGCCTCACCTACATCTTCATCAGCCACGACCTCAATGTCGTGCGCTTCGTGTCGGACCGGGTGATGGTGATGTACCTCGGTCGCGTTGCCGAGCTAGGGCCGTCGGAGGCGATTTTCGCCGCCCCGAGCCACCCCTACAGCACAGCGCTGCTCGCCTCCATGCCGTCGATGGACCCGGATGCACGCACGGAAGTAGCACCGCTCGCGGGCGACCCGCCGAATCCGATCGACCCGCCGCCGGGCTGCCGCTTCCACACCCGCTGCGCGCTGGCGGAGGAGGCGTGTCGCCGGATCGTGCCGGATCTGGCACCCGTAGCGGACGGGCACCACGCTGCATGCCTGATCGCAGCACCCGGCTCCGGCCACAGCCGCGCGGAGGCCGCGTGATGGCTGCACCCATCGTCGATATCCAGAACCTCACCGTCACCTTCACCGGCGGCCCGAAGCCGGTTGCTGCGGTCAACGGCGTGGATCTCAGAGTAGGGGAGGGCGAGACAGTCGCGCTGATCGGCGAGTCCGGGTCGGGCAAGTCGGTCACCTTGCGTCAGATCCTGCGGCTGAACCCGGAAAAGCGCAGCCGGGTTAGCGGCAGCATGCACGTCGCCGGGCACGATGTGCTGGCGCTCTCCTCCACGGCGCTTGCGGCGTACCGCGGCGCGGTTGCCTCGATGATCTTCCAAGAACCGCTGCTCGCGCTCGACCCGGTCTACACGGTGGGCGACCAGATTGTGGAGGCGATCCGCCGCCACGAACCGGTCACCAGCATTGATGCCCGCAAACGCGCCCTTGATCTGTTCGAGCGGGTGCGCATCCCGTCGGCTGCGCGTCGGCTGGAGGCCTACCCGCACGAGCTGTCCGGCGGCATGCGCCAGCGGGCGATGATTGCGCTCGCACTCGCGTGCCGGCCAAAGCTGTTGCTGGCCGATGAGCCGACGACAGCGCTCGATGCGACCGTGCAGATCCAAGTGCTGCTGCTGCTGCGCGAGTTGCAGCGGGAGTTTGGCCTCTCGATCCTGTTTGTCACCCACGACATCGGCGCTGCCGTCGAGGTCGCGGACCGCATGGCGGTGATGTACGCCGGCCGCATTGTCGAGGCGGCGGATGCCCGCACCATCGTGCGCCGCCCGCGCCATCCCTACACGCTGGGTCTCTTGAAAAGCCGCGCGCATGGGTCCCTGCAGAAGGGTCAGCGCCTGGAAGCAATCCCCGGCGCACCGCCGGATCTTGCGAACCTGCCGGCTGGTTGTTCCTTCGCGGACCGGTGTTTTCTGGCCGGTGACCAGTGCCAGACTGCTGTCCCCGACGCGGTGGTGCTGGCCGACGGCCACACTGCCCGCTGCTGGCGCACGGGTGAGACGATCAGCGGATCATCCCAGTCGGTGTCAGCCTAAGGGTTACCCTCTAGTGGAGCGAGTCTAACGTTTGGTGCCCGCGCCTGACAGCGGCGATGATTGCGTCGGGGTCGGCGGTCCAGGTGAAAGGTTTTGGGTTCTCGTTGGTCTGTGCCAGGAAGCGGTTGATGGCGG
>JAAFHH010000506.1 GCA_013297545.1 Alphaproteobacteria bacterium | reverse complement strand
GATCACGCCGGCCGGTCAGGATCTTGTGCGGGTAAGACTGGTGCCCGACGTCCCAGATGAGCCGGTCGACCGGCGTTTCGAACAAGTGGTGCAGCGCGATCGTCAGTTCGACGACGCCGAGCCCAGCGCCGAGATGGCCACCGGTCGCCGACACCGCATCGATCAGTTCCGCGCGCAGCTCATCTGCGAGGAGTGCGAGCTGTTCGATCGACAGATTGCGTAGATCCGCCGGCCAAGTAACGCGATCAAGCAACGGGGTAGACGGCGGCACAGGGGCACCCTCGCTCAATTGCGGCGGTCGACGACGTAGCGGGTCAGCCGGCGCAAACGCTCCGCCCGTTCGTCGAAGACATCAAGGTGGCTCGCGGCTTGGGCGGCCAGGCGGCGCGCTTGGTCACGCGCGCGCTCCGGCCCCAGAATCGACACGAAAGTCGCCTTGCCGGCAGCCTGATCACGGCGCACATCCTTGCCGACTTCGGCGGCATCGCCTTCGAGATCCAACAGATCATCGGCGATTTGGAACGCGAGGCCGAGTTCCTGGGCGTAGTTGTGCAAGGCCTGGCGGGCGGCGCTCGGCGCCTTGCCGAGGATCGCGGCGGACACTGCCGAGGCGATGATCATCTCGCCGGTTTTCAGCCGCTGCAGGCGGGTGATCGCGCCGATGTCGTAGTCCGCCCGCTGCGGGGCGAGGTCGAGCACTTGGCCGCCGACCATGCCGTTCGGGCCGGCGGCTTGCGCCAGTTCTGCCACCAAGTCGATGCGCACCTGCGGGTCGCCGTGGGTCGCGGGATCGGCCAGCACGGTGAAGGCGTGGGTCAGCAGGCCGTCGCCGGCTAGGATCGCCATCGCTTCGCCGTAAGCCTTGTGGGTCGACGGCTTGCCGCGCCGGGTTTCAGCGTCGTCCATCGCCGGCAGATCATCGTGGATCAGGCTGTAGCCGTGCACCATTTCGATCGCGGCCGCGACGCGCAGTGCGGGGATCTCAGCGACCGAGAACAGCGTGGCGGCTTCCAGCACCAGGAACCCGCGCAGGCGCTTGCCGCCCTCTAGGGTGCCGTAGCGCATCGCCTGCCACAGCACGGCTTCGGTATCCGGCGGCACCGGCAACAGGCTGCTGAGCGCCTGGTCGACCCGGTCGGCGGCGGCTTTCAGGGCTAGTCCTAGATCGATCATGCGCCCTCGAACGGTGCAGTGACGGGTGGCTCGTCGGCTTTGCCGTCGGGGCCGACAACAATGCGGTCGATGCGCGCTTGCGCTTCGGCGAGCTTGGCTTCGCAGTGCCGGCGCAGCGCCGTGCCGCGCTCATAGGCTGCAATCGCATCGTCGAGCTTGCCGCGCCCGCCTTCCAGGTCGCGCACGATTTGGTCAAGCTCGGCCAGGGCCGCTTCAAAACTAAGGTCGGTGACCGGAATGGGCGTGGACATGGCCGGCACCCTAGGCAGCGGGTGTGGCCAGAGCAAGGCTCGTTACAGTCGCGGGGTCTTAAGGCCCGCAAGCGTGAGGGCGAGTACCCGGTCGCGTCGAGCGCGGTGGGTCGTATCATCGTCTTCGGTCACGAATGCTGGGTGGTGGAACCGCAGCATCGCGTCGAGCACGGCACGGGCGGTGGCCGCTGGATCATCGCCGGCAAAGTCGCCTGCTGCCATGCCATCGGTGATGATTCGGGTGACTTGGGTGTGCAGGGTCGCGACATGGGCGGTCACCACTGCGCGGTGCTGCTCCGCCAAGCGGTGGTAGGCTTGGAACAACTCTGGATCATCGCGCCGACGTGCGCGCTTCAGTTCTGACAGGTCTTGAAACCACTGGGCCAGCCGCGCGGGTGCCAGCTGGTCACCGGTTGCGATGGTGGCCATCGGCGCTGAAATCGCGTGCAGCCAGCGCTCCGCCACCGCCTCTTGCAAGGCGGCTTTGGAGGCGAAGTGCTGGTAGACGCTCGGGTGGCTCATGCCAGCGGCCCGCGCGACATCGACCACCGTCACCTTGTCGACGCCGTGCCGGCGCAGCAGCGCGTCGGCCGTGTCGAGAATCAGGGTGCGGACTTCGGCGGCTGGCGCGCGGGGGGGGCGGGGCAGGGGTCAGGCCTTTTCGCTGTCGAGCATCATCATGCCGTGGGCATTGTAGCGCTCACCGGCGACCGTACCCGCAAAAATCGCCGCCGCTTGATCGAGGTCGGCTGCAGCAAAGCTGTGGGTGAGTGCACTGAGCGCTTGGCTGAGCTGGGTCCGGCGCCGGGCACCGATCAGCGGCACGATGTCGGATCCGCGGCTAAACACCCAGGCGAGTGCCAGTTCCGTCGGCGCGCAGCCAAGCCGGGTGCTCAGCGCTTCGAACGCGGTGATCAGGGCGAGGTTGGCGGTCAGATTGTCGCCCTGGAAGCGCGGGCTGTAGATGCGGAAATCCTGGCCTTGCGCATAGCGCTTTGCGTTGGCGGCACTGGAGAGCAGGCCGCGGCTCAAGACCCCATAGGCGGTCACGCCAATGCCGAGGCGCCGGCAGGTCGGTAGCACGGCCGTTTCGATCGAGCGGCTGACCAGGGAATACTCCATCTGGATCGCCGTGATCGGGTGCACCGCGTGGGCGCGCTCAATCGTGGTGGCTCCGGCCTCCGACAAGCCGATGTGGCGGACATAGCCCGCCTTCACCAAGTCCGCGAGCGCACCGACCACGTCTTCGATCGGCACTGTCGGGTCCATGCGGGCGGGCTGGTAGAGATCGACATAGTCCGTACCCAAGCGCTTCAGCGAATAGGCCAGCGCATTCTTGATCGCGACCGGCCGGAGGTCGATGCCAGTGAAGCCCCCGGCGGGATCGCGCAGCGCGCCGAACTTGACCGCGATGAACGCGTCGGCCCGGCGGGTGCCCAGCGCG
>JAAFHH010000505.1 GCA_013297545.1 Alphaproteobacteria bacterium | reverse complement strand
GGCGCGCAACGCTGCCTGCAGTGCCGCTGCATCGAAGCGGCCGGGCGTGATCTTTAGATCAACCAGGGTTGGCAGGGCGAGCAGGGCCGCCGCCTCGCCAAGCCAGGGGGCGAGCAAGGCAGCCGCCCGTTCGGCCGGCACCAGATCTGCCGTCACCACACCGGGGTGGGCGCGGGCGAGCTGCAGCAGGCGGGGCAGGGTGGCGGCTTGATCAGCCCCCGGCGGCATCTGGATGGTGGCGGAGCCGACCAGCCCACCGCGCCAGGCCTCAGCCGCCGCCCCCAGCACCAGGGCGGTTGCGAGCGCCAGGGTCGCTAGCAGCACCATCACGCCGATCAGCCAGGGCACGTAGCGCGCGCCAGCATCGCGGTCGAGCGGCAAGCCGGTGCGCCGGCGCCTCCACTGGCCGATCATGCGGGCACCAAGCGGCCGGCGGCGAGGTGCAGCACCGGATGGCCCAGGCGTTCGATCATCGCCGCGTTGTGGCTCGCGATCAGCACCGTGGTGCCCAGCCGGTTCAGTTCCTCAAACAAGTGCAACAGCCGCAGGGCCGAGGCGTCATCGAGGTTGCCGGTCGGCTCGTCCGCGACCAGCAGATCGGGCCGACCGACCACGGCGCGCGCAATCGCGACCCGCTGCTTCTGGCCGCCGGATAGCACCGGCGGCTTCAAGTGCACATGGTCGCCCAAGCCAACCCAGCCCAGCAGTTCGGCGACGTGGCGATCGATTTCTGATTCTGGCGCGCCCGCGATTCTGAGCGGCAGGGCCACATTGTCGAGGGCGGACAAGTGATCCAGCAGGCGGAAATCTTGAAACACCACGCCGATTCGCCGCCGCAGATCCGGCAGTTCGCGCCGGGGTACGGAGGCGATGTCGCGATCAAACAGAGTGATCAACCCGCGCGACGGCGGTACTGCCAGATAAAGCAGCTTCAACAACGTAGACTTACCCGCACCACTGGCACCGGTGAGGAAATGGAACGAACCGGCTTCCAGGCTGAAACTGATGTCGCGCAAGACCTCCGGATCAGAGCCGTAGCGCATGCCGACATTGTCGAACCGGACCATCGGTCGGTGTTTTCCTTGGGCTGTCGACGATCGTTGGGTGCCCAACCATGGCACGATCGTCCGCACGCGTCCAGCTGTGCACCCGATCGCTCACAGCGGTTTCAGATTTTTCCTGCACGGCGACAAGGGTTTACTTGCCGTGGTGCCTGGAACACCGGTATAACCGTCACCAACACTGCGCTCACTCGGTGGCCATGATCGTCTCCTGTCCCAGTTGCACCTCGCGTTATCTCGTCGACCCGCAGGTGCTGGGAGCAGCCGGCCGGAAAGTGCGTTGCGCGAATTGCGGCCATGTTTGGCATCAAACGGCCCCGATGGATGCAAACGCGCCGGCTCCGATCGCGATGACGCCGCCGGTGACCACACCGCAACCGCTGCCCGAAGGATCGAATCTGCCGGCGATGCCGGACGATGTCGCCCCGCGCCGGTCGTCCGCGATCGGCTGGCTCGTCCTGCTGCTGGTGGTGATCGGCGTGATCGGCGGTTTGTTGCTGGCCCGCAAAGATGTGGTCAGCCTGTGGCCGCCGGCTGCCCGGCTCTATGGCTTGATCGGCCTGGATGATTTCGGCCGCACCGGTGCGGGGCTGGAAATCCGCGAAGTCGCCTCCCAGCGGCTGGAACAGGGTGGCAGCACGGCGCTGGTCGTGCAGGGCACGATCGTGAACGTGTCGACCCGGCCGCGGCCGGTGCCGAACGTCCAAGTGGTCGCCCGCGGTGCTGGTGGGGTGGTGCTGAAGTCCTGGTCGTTCGCGCCAGGTGCTCCCATCCTGCTGCCGGGCGACAGTGTGCCGTTCCGCCGGGAACTCGCCGATGCGCCCGATGGCGCCACCGAACTCGGCATCACGCTGGCTGACGAGTAGCTGGACCAGCGCGACACGGCGTCGCACTCCCGTTCGTTTCTAGTCGGATACGTCCGCTTCGGGAGTTCGCCGGTCGCCTTGCGCCGACATGCTTCAGATTTGAAGCTTCTCTACCATTGTAGCGGCAGACCATCCTTCATCCCGAAGGAGCCGTCACTGCCATGCCGGTCGAGAACGAACTGAAATATCTGCTGCCGGTGAGTGACCAGCCCGCGACGGTGGTCGCGGCGGTTGAGCGCGCGCGGATGGTTGGCGGTGCTCGGCTCGATCGCCTGCAGCAGGCCTGGATCGAAGGCCCACGCGCCCGCGTGCGCCGGATCGAACCGGAGTTTGGTCCGATTGAGCATCGCTTCACCTGGAAACGCCGGGTTGGCACGCGCCCGATCGAATTTGAAACCGTGATCGAACCCGCGGATTTTGACGCCCTGTGGTCGGAGGCCGATTGCAGCCTGGCAAAACTGCGGCTAACGCCGATTGCAGCGGGGGTGGACCGTTGGTGCTTGGATATCATTCCCAGCCGCTCTGGCGCCGCATGTCTGTTGGTGGCGGAAGTTGAAATGCCGGAAGACCAGCTGGCACCGACCACGCTGCCGGACTGGCTCGCCGGGCGCGTGCTGCACGCGGTGCCGGTGATGGCGGGGTGGAGCAACCACGCGCTGGCAGCACCGGGCGCCATCGACAGCACCATCGCCGCCGTGCGCGCTCTCGACGAAGTGCTGGCGGGCGTCCCGGCGCCGTCGGACGACGTGGTGGCGGCCCTGCTGATCCGGCTCGGTGGTCCCGGCACGATGCGGGTGCTACCGACCGTCGCCGCCGCCGTTGATCGTTTGTTGGCGGCGGACCCCCGCCGCGTTGTCGCTTGATCTTGGAGACTTGTGTATGCGTGACAGTCCCTCGTCTGATGCTTTGCAGAACCAGTGCCAGGATGCCGCACGGTTCTTAA
>JAAFHH010000504.1 GCA_013297545.1 Alphaproteobacteria bacterium | reverse complement strand
CGACACCATTTTCGGCCGCCCGAATCGGCGTGCCGCGGGGTACCGCGATGTTGAGGCCGTCATTGTGCTGGCCACGCCCAGTTGGGCCGAAGGTGCCGATCACGCGTCCCCGCACTGGCCACAAGAACGTCCGTGCCGCGCGCGGCGGCGGCGCGCCGGGTGCTTCGACTTGGGCTGCGGGTGGTTCGGGTGCCGCGGCGACTGGTGGCGGAGGTGGAGCGACAGGCGGTGGAGGGGGCGGCGGTGGTGCGACAACAACAGGTGGTACGGGCGGTGGTACGGGCGGTGCGACCACGACCGGTGCCGCTGGCTCAACCGATGGTGCCGTCCGCGGTACTGGTGGCAGTGGCGCTGCACTCACCGTGCCCGGTCCTGCCGCTGGCGGTATCGGCGGGGCGGCAACCGGCGGCGGGGTCACCACCACCACTGGCGGCGGCACTGCTGGCGTCGGGGGCGCCACCACCACGGGCGCAACCGGCGGCGGTGGTGCGACTGCGATCGGCGGCAGCGGTGTCGCGGTGATCGGTGCCAACGGTGTTGCGTCGATCCGCCCACGCGGCGCTGCAATCGGCGGCGGCTCGGCGGTGCGCGCAACCGGGGCTGGCAACACCAAGCGCTGACCCGTCTGGACCGTGTAGGGCGCGCCCAGTGCGTTCGCGCGCACCAGCGAGCTGCGGTCAACCCCGTGCTGGCGGGCGATGCTTTCCAACGTCTCGCCCGCAGCCACCGTGTGGATGCGCTGCTGCGGCAGCTGCAGGCGTTGGCCAGGCTGCACCTCGAACGGCGGCGACAAGGTGTTGGCTTCGATCAGCGCGCGGGGGGCAACATCGAAGCGGCGGCTGATCGAAAACAGCGTGTCACCGCGCGCGACTGTGTAGCCATCCGTCCCCACCGTGTCGGAGCGCACGCCGGTGGTCGACACTTGGCCGGGTGCCAGCACTTCAACCGGCGCTGGCCCGCCTTCGCGGGCACAGGCGGCGAGCGCTGCCAGTGCGACAACCTCAAGCCACCGGGCGCGCACGCGAAGCCTCCCCGCCGGTGACCAGCGGCACGAATCGCACTGGGCTCAATTCTTCACGATCGAAGTGGTCGCCATGGCGCACCAAGCGGTAGAGCCGCTGGTCGACCGGCGAATGCGCGATCGGCACCACCATGATCCCGCCGTCGCGCAGCTGCGCCAACAGCGCGGCTGGCACCTCGCGGTCCGCCGCCGCCGTGATCATGATCCGGTCGAACGGCGCTTGTTCGGGCCAGCCGAGACCGCCGTCGCCGAGCTTTGCGGTCACATTGGCAATGCGCAGGTCCGCCAACATCGCCTCCGCCCCTTTGAGCAATGGCCCATGCCGTTCAATGGTGTACACGCGCCGGGCGAGTTTGGCGAGGATGGCGCACTGGTAGCCGGAACCAGTGCCGATCTCCAGCACCTTCATCCGGTCCCCGATATCCAGCGCTTCGGTCATCATCGCGACGATGGTCGGCTGCGAAATCGTCTGGCCTTGGCCGATCGGCAAGGCGGTGTCTTCCCAGGCATGCGCCTGCAAGGGATCGGGCACAAAGCGTTCGCGCGGGATCGCGGCGAGGGCTGCGAGCACGCGTTCCCCGGCCACGGCGCGTTCGGCCAAGGACGCAACCAACGCGTCGCGCGGCCCGCTCACGCGAGGTCCTCCGCCAGCTTGGCGCGGGTGGCCCCGTGGGTCAGGTCGAGGTGCAAGGGGGTGACGGACACTTTGCCCTGGCGAATCGCTTCCAGATCCGTGCCCGCGGGATCACCATCTTCGCCGCGCACCGGGCCGATCCAGTAATAGTGCTCGCCCCGCGTGTCGATCCGGCCTTCGATCTGCTCGCCGAGCTTGCGGCGGCCCTGGCGGGTGACCGCCGTGCCCACCACCGCGTTCGCCGCCCGGTGCGGGAAATTGACGTTGATCAGCACATCAGCCGGCCAGCCACTCGCCACCAGCCGGCGCACCAAGCCCGGTGCGATCGCAGCCGGCGTGCCCCAGGCCACGGCCTCGCCAGTGACCACCTCTTGGCTGAGCGCGATGGCCGGCACCCCCAGCAAGGTCGCCTCCATCGCGGCGGCGATGGTGCCGGAATAGGTCATGTCCTCGCCGAGGTTGGCACCGCGGTTGACGCCGGACAGCACCAGGGTCGGCCGGTGCTTGCGCATGGCGACTTTGAGCGCCAGCAGCACACTGTCGGTCGGCGTGCCATCCACGGCAAAGCGCTTGGCCGCGAGCCGGCGCATGCGCAGCGGCCGGCGGAGTGTGAGGCTGTGGCCGGCACCCGATTGCTCGACCTCCGGTGCCACCACCCAGACGTCTTTCGACAGTTGGCGGGCGATCTTCTCCAGCACCTTCAGGCCCGGCGCCTGGATGCCATCATCGTTGGTGACCAGGATCCGCGCGAAAGGATCTATGGTCACGCGATCGGCTCCAGCCGCGTCATGCCACCCATGTAGGGGATAAGCGCGTCGGGGATGGTCACCGTGCCATCTTCGTTCTGGTAGTTTTCTAAGATCGCGACCAGGGCGCGGCCAACCGCGACCCCGGAGCCGTTGAGGGTGTGGACGAACGCCGTGCCCTTGTCCTGCCGGTAGCGCGCTTTCATGCGCCGGGCCTGGAAGTCGCCGAACTGCGAACACGAACTGATCTCGCGGTAGGCGTTTTGGCCTGGCAGCCACACCTCGATGTCGTAGGTCTTGCGGCTGCCGAAGCCCATGTCGCCGGTGCACAGCAGCATGGTGCGGTAGGCGAGGCCCAAGCGTTCCAGCACTGTCTCAGCCGCGCGGGTCATACGGTCGTGTTCGGCTTCCGTGTGGTCCGGCAGCACGATCGAGACCAGTTCGACTTTCATGAACTGGTGCTGGCGGATCA
>JAAFHH010000503.1 GCA_013297545.1 Alphaproteobacteria bacterium | reverse complement strand
CGCCTCTGGTTCCGCCAAGCCAAGGGCGGGGGCCGCGAGTGCCGCCAGGACAGCGAGCAGCAGGACGAGACCCGCCAGTACGAGCGATGGGCGTCCTCTCACAACGCCACGCGCGGATCGAGGGCCGCGTAGATCACATCGGTCACCAATGACGCGACCGCGACAGTGGCGGACATCGCGATGAACGCCCCCATGATCACCGGGGTGTCGCGCGCAAGGATCGCCTCGTAGATCATCCTCCCGAGGCCGGGCCAGGAGAACACGGTTTCAGTCAGCACAGCCCCGGTCAGGATCAAGCCGAACTCGAGGCCCAGCAAGGTCACGACCGGCAGCAGCGCGTTGCGCAGCGCGTAGTGGCCCACCACCCGGCGCTCAGAAAAGCCGATCGCGCGCGCGGTTGCGATGTAGGGTTCGTGCAGCACATCCACCACGGCCGAACGGGTGAGGCGCACATATTGACCAAGCGACACGGTGGTCAGCGCCAACAGCGGCAGCACCAAGTGGTGCGCAGTATCGAGGACGGCGCTGAGGCCGGTCTGCCGGCTGTCGATGCTCGCCATGCCGGTCGCCGGGAACCAGCCGAGCTCGACCGAAAACAATAGGATCAGCATCAAGCCGAACCAGAACACCGGGATCGAAAACAGCGCGACCGACAGTGTGGACAGCGCGGTATCAACCGCCCTGCCCTCGCGCCGGGCAGCAAAGGTGCCGATCCAGATGCCGAGGGTGGAGGCGAGGGCGAGGGCCGATCCCACCAGCAACACGGTTGCCGGCACCTTCTCCCAAATCTCCTCCAGCACGGGCTGGCGCGAGCGGTACGACAGACCGAGGTCGCCGCTTGCGACTTGGGCGACGTAGCGCCACAGCTGTTCCAGAAACGGCCGATCCAAGCCGTAGCGTTCGCGGATCAGTTGGATGTAGGCCGGATCCGCGGTCTCCCCGGCGAGCGTGATCGCGACGTCGCCGGGGGCCAGGTGAATCAGTAGGAAGTTCAGCACCACCACCACCACCGTCACCGGCAGCACTTGCGCTGTGCGCCAGACGATGAAGCGGCCAAGCCTCAAGGCTAGCGGCCCGGCGGACGCACGGCGTACTGGCCGAACCAGGTGATCGACTTATCGAACCCGGATTCTTCGACGTTGAAGCCGGACCAGCCGCTGCGGATTAAGGTCGTCTTCTGTTCGTTGAACAGGTTGATATAGGGAATGTCGCGCACGACGATTTCCTGAATGCGGTGATAGATCGCCGTGCGCGCCGGGCTGTTCGGCATCGCTGAGGCGCGGGTTGCCAGTTCATCCAACTCCGGGTTCGAATAGCCCATGAAATTGCGCCCGCCGCCGGTCGCGAAGTGTTCGCGGAACGCGTCGGGATCCGGGCCATAGCGGCCGAAGTAGCAGGAGATATCGAAGTTGTGTTCGCCCATCCGGCGGAACCAGGTCGCCTGGTCGAACTGCTCCAAGCGCGCATTGATGCCGACCGCGCGCAGCTGCTGCACCAGCACTTCCATCATCGACCGGCAGTCGGTCAGCACCGGGTGGGTGATCGAGACAGCGAAGCGCCACCCGCCCTGCCCGCGCGGCAAGCCCGCCTCATCGAGCAGCTTTTCGGCCGCGGCCCGGTCGAACGCCGGGAAGTTGGCGGCGCGGTTCAAAAGCTCGCCCTGGCTTTCGATGCTGGCGTTGGGTGCGGTCTTCCAAAGACCGGCGAACGCTAAGCGGTTCATCGCATCACGGTCGATCGCGTGGGCAATCGCGCGCCGCACTTCCGGCTTATCGAGTGGAGCGCGGCGCAGGTTCAGCTGGATGTCCCGGCTGAAATGGGACGGTGTGAACACCACCCGCATGTTCGGGGTGCGCTGCAGGGCGGCCACTTCGGCGAGCGGTGGTGCGTAGTCAAAGGGCAGAATGGGGATGCGCCCGGCATCGAACTCCGCACGCGCCACGTTGGCGTCGGTGATGGTGCGGAACAAGATCCGGTCCACGGCGGGCCGGCCGCGGAAATAGGTTGGGTTCGCTTCCAATTCAACGACTTGACCGCGCTCCCAGCGCACGAACTTGAACGGCCCGGAGCCGACCGGGGCTGCGACGTGCGGGCCAGTCTCGAAGCCGTCTTGGCTCTCCCACAAGTGCTTGGGATAGATCTTGGCGGTCCAGCTGGAGACCTGGGCCAGCATCGGCACAAAGCCGGTCTCCGGCGCGTTTAGGGTGATCACCACGGTCAGATCATCGGGTACCGAGATCTCTTTGACGCTGCGCAGCACCACGAACGCCGGGTAGCGTTTGCGGATGATGGTGTCGTAGGTGAACTTGACGTCGTGCGCGGTGACCGGCCTGCCATCGTGCCAGGTCACGTTCGGGTGCAGCTTGAAGGTGACCGTCAGGCCATCGGCCGAGGTCTCCCAACCCTGCGCCAGATCGCCGTACGCTGCCGTGCCTTTGATGACACCCCAATCCAATACGACGAGGTGGCTGTAGACATTGCTGGTCGGCCCGAACGATCCGGGGTCGGAGGAGAAATTCGGGCTCATGGTGCGCGGCTCAGCCGGCTGGGCAATCACCAAGGTGGCTGGGGTTTGCGCCGCGAGTGGAGCCGACATCAGCGCCAAAGCGAAAGCGGCGAAGGCAAAACGCAACATTGGCGCACCTCTTAGCTGCTGCTGGGTGATGGCCCCAGGTCCATCGTGAGTGTCAGGGGCACCACCCAGTGCGTCAAGCTGCATTGCGCCTGCGACATAGTGGCGTGCCCTAGTCTGGGAACCGCGCCTCCAGCTCTGCCACTGCGGTCGCGGACAAGAACTGAGTCTGCGCACCGCGCAGCAGCAGGAAGAGTTTCGCTGTCTCCTCCAACTCTTCAGCCGCGTAGACCGCGTCATCGAGA
>JAAFHH010000501.1 GCA_013297545.1 Alphaproteobacteria bacterium | reverse complement strand
AAAGCCTGACACAGGGACCGAAACGCCTCGCGCCGGCAGCGCGCGCACGGACGATGACCGGCTGCCAGCGCGGTTGCCTCATCGAGAAAGAACAGCGGCGTCCACGTCCTCGGCTGCACCAGCGGCTGGCGGGCCGCGCCGTAGACGAGGGTGCACGAAATCCACGCCCGCGCGGCACTGGTGCGGCTGATCGCACCGCCCGCCCCCACCAGCGCGCCGCGGTTGCCGGTGAGCAATCCGCGCCCCGGCAGGGCGAGCCGGCGCCCAAACGGGTCGATCCGGTTGGCAAGCGTCATGGTGCCCGCGCCTTGGTGCGGGCAGTTGGCACAGCGCTGAGCGGATCTTCTGGCCACGGGTGCTTGGGATAGCGGCCGCGCAAATCCGCCCGCACGGCGCGGTAGCTGCCGGTCCAGAACCCTGCGAGATCGTCGGTCACCTGCACAGGACGCCGCGCGGGGGAGAGCAGATGCACCTGCACCACCACCCGGCCGCGCGCAATCGTGGGCGAGGCGGTCGCGCTAAACATCTCCTGCAGCTTGACTGCGAGGACTGGCCGCTCGCCCGAGTAGTCGAGCGCGATGCGCGATCCGGAGGGGACGGCGAGGTGGGTTGGTGCGTCAGCGTCCAAGCGCTGGCGCATCGCCCACTCCAGCTGATCGGCCAGGATCGCAGCGAGCGGCAGCTGCGCCAATTGGCCGGCACGCGCGACGTTGGTGAGGTGGGGGGCGAGCCAATCCTCCAAGCTCGCGAGCAGGGCGGTCTCGGACCAATCAGGCCACAGGTCCGGCTCCAGCGTGTGCAGCAAGCCGACCCGCTGTTGCAGGCTGCGCACGCTGTCGGACCACGGCAGCAAAGTCGGCTCCACTCGGATCGCTGCGATCACGGCGGCCAGCACCGCGTCGGGTGCGGGGTTTGGGAGCGGTTGATCGCGCAGCACCAGCTGGCCGAAGCGGCGCTGGCGGCGTGCTTGCACGGCCGCTTGATCCCAGAAGATCCGGTCAATGGTTTGGATCTGATCGGCGAATTCCGCCTCGACCGTCGCCTCGTCGAGGCTTGCGGCGCGGTAGATCTTGGCGTTGGTGCGATCGCCGTCGAGGTCAGCGATCGCAAGATACCGGCAGGCGGCAAGCGCGTCGGTCGCGGGCAATTGGGCCGCACCACCCCCACTCATGCGGAACTGACCGGGTGCCCCGCGCGCTTGGCCCAAGCGGTCGGGATAGGCGAGGGCGACCAGCAGGCCGACGGCCTGCGGATCAGCCGGTGTCCGGCGGATACCAAGCAGGCCGCGCATCTGGTCGGCCGACTGGCGAATGCGCTGGCGCGCTGCCGGATCGCCTTGGCCGCGCTGCAACGCCTCGATCCGGCGCGTGAGGTCTGCGTCGCGGTCCGCCAAAAAGTCCCGCTCCCCCAGCACGGCGGCGAGGTCGGCACCGAGCGAGCCCAACCCGAGCGCATCGGCGCGCACCAACATATGGCCGAGGCGCGGGTGCAGCGGCAGGCGGGCGAGCTTGCGACCATGCGCTGTGATGCGCCCGCTGGCATCAACTGCGCGCAGCTCTGCCAACAGCGCAGTCGCTTGGCCAAGCGCACCGGCGGGCGGGGGGTCGAGCCAGGCGAGATCCGGCACCGCCACCCCCCATTCGGCAGCCGCAAGGGCCAGGGGGGCGAGGTCCGCGCTCACCACCTCCGGCGCTGGGAAGGGGCTGAGGCCGCGGTGCTCGGCCTCCGACCACAGGCGGTAGCAGCGCCCCGGCCCCAGGCGCCCGGCGCGACCGCTGCGCTGCTCTGCGGTGGCTTGGGAGACCGGCACGGTCATCAACCGGCTCATGCCACTCGCCGGATCGAAGCGCGGCACCCGGGCGAGCCCGCAGTCGACGACTGCGGCGACGCCCTCGATCGTCAAGCTGGTCTCGGCGATGGCGGTTGCCAGCACGACCCGGCGCTCGCCCGCGGTGCCAGGCTTGAGCACACGGTCTTGCGCCTCCAGCGGCATGTCGCCGTAGAGCGGCAGCACCGCGGCGTCGATGCGGCCGAGGGCCTGCGCCGTACGGTGGATTTCGCCTTGGCCCGGCAGAAACGCCAGCACATCGCCCGGCCCATCATTGAGGGCTTGGCGGATCGCTGCTGCCATCGCCTCCGGCACCCGGGCCGTCGGCCGGCCAAGCCAGACCGTCTCAACTGGATACTGCCGGCCTTGCGCGCGCACCAACGGCGTGCCGTCGCCGAACAGCCGCTGGACCGCCGCACCATCCAAGGTGGCCGACATCGCGACCAGACGGAGGTCATCGCGCAACCCTGCTGCATCCAGGGTGAGCGCCAACGCCAAGTCCAAGTCGGCGGCGCGTTCGTGCACCTCATCGAACAGCACCGCTGCAACGCCTTCGAGGCCCGGGTCGTCCTGCAGCCGTCGCAAGTACAAGCCGGTGGTCAGCACTTCGATTTCCGTTGCTGCTGAGACCTCGGCTGTATGGCGCACCCGGTAGCCGACCCGGCCGCCGAGCGGCGTATTCAACTGCTGCGCAAGTCGCGATGCCGCCGCGCGCGTGGCCAGGCGTCTTGGTTCCAGCAACAAAATCTTGCCACCCCGCCGCCAGGCCTGGTCGAGCAGGGCGAGCGGCGCACGCGTGGTTTTGCCGGCACCCGGTGGGGCATGCAGCACGACCCGCGGCCCAGCGGTGAGGGCCGCGCACAGGTCCGGCAGCACGGCGTCAATCGGCAATGGCGGGGGGGAGGCCATGGCGGTCAGTCTAGAGCGGTTGTCTGCAATTGTGTCGCTGGCGTTTGCAGAAGCAAAACCATTACACTGCGCCAATGCCAGCCGAGATCCGACACATCATCTTCAGCCAAGCCGAACAGATTGAAGCGGTGATGGACCACTT
>JAAFHH010000502.1 GCA_013297545.1 Alphaproteobacteria bacterium | reverse complement strand
CCCCGATCGCGCAGACGCCATCCTGCTCGCCTTCGCCGATGGCGACCGGCCAGAGCCGGTCTGGAATGCCTGGTAACCTTTTCTTCAGCACGGAGTCCCCCGATGACCACCCAAGAGACCCTCACCCGCGCCCCCATCAGCCTCCACCAAGCGATCGCGCCGATCACACCCGGCGCCGTCGACCGCACCCGCCGCACGGTTGCCGTCGTCGCCTCCAGCGAACTCGTCGACCGCGCCGGTGATCGCATCTTGGCCGACGGCTGGGACCTCAGCGCCTACCGCCGCAACCCTGTCGTCCTATTCGCCCACCGCGACCGCGACCCACCGATCGGCCGCGCGATCGACATCTCTGTCAGCAACGGGCGCCTGACTGCCGTGCTGCAGTTCGCGGACGCCGCCACCTACCCGTTCGCAGACCAAGTGTTCCGCCTGCTGGCCGACGGCTACCTCAACGCCGTCTCCGTCGGCTTCCGCCCGCTGGCCTGGAGCCGCACGACCGACCCCACCCGCAAAGGCGGCAAGGACATCAGCCAGCAGGAGCTGCTGGAGATTTCCGTCGTGCCGGTGCCTTGCCTGCCCGATGCGCGGGTGGTGGGGCGGGGCGTGAGTTCGCTCAGCCGTCTCGCCCTTGCCCGCGCGATCGGCCGCGGAGTGGCGCGCGCGATCCAGGCGCTGAAGCAAGGGGGGCGGCATGATGAGCGCCACCCAGCCGGCTCGCCGGGTGGCGTTGGCGGCCAATTCGCGCCCGGTCCAGGCGGAGGAGGCGGTGGCGGAAGGGTCGTGCCTTTGCAGGCCCGGCCCCAGTTGCCAACGGCGAGCGCACAGCCGCCAGCGCATAGGCGGAAGCATGGTCCCTTTGGGAGCGGAAATCCGGGATTGACCTACAAGCCGCTGCCCGAAACCGGCTCTGTCAATTGGAGCTTTATACACCGGTGGGAGAATCCGGGAAATGAAGGCCCGCACATTCCAGAAGGCGGAGGGAATGGCGTTACCGTCGGCCCGGGCGTGAATCTGAGATGGGTTGAATCGAAAGACATAAAAGATCTGCCGAAGACATTGCGAGACAAGATTTCCCCTTGGCTCGAAAGGAGCACGGACAGAGATCCGAATTTGGCCGAAGAACTAGCCCGCAATCCGCCAGCCCTATCGAATCAGGAAATGACCCAACTCGCCGAGACAATCATGAAACGAGACTATGGCGTGCTTGCACGAGCGTTCGCCATACAGACTGGAGGAAAGTCGTTTGCCGATCTGCCGGAGCCACTGCAGACTGTCGCGATGTCGGTTGCCTGGCAGCACGGCCCTTACAGCGTCATCAAGCCGACCCACGCGCTTCATCGGGAGTTTTGGGCGGCTGTGAAGCAGAACAACCCGGTCGCAGCCGCCAGAGCTTTGCAATCTAGAAAGTATGACAGGCACCGCACGCGCCGGAACGGCGAGATTAGCTATCTCAACACAATAAATCGCCGTTGAACGACGAATGGCAGCGTGCTACCATTTGACAGTGTTGGGCCTGGAGTCTCGGGCGTGAGAAAGCTCTGGAACATCTGCTGGTTGACCGCGTTCTTCATTCTGATTGACAGCACCAGAGAGTCTGTGTTCGCGCAAAAAGCGTTGCCGCGGGCACAAGCCTCTCTTCAAGAGATAACGGAAGAACTGGACTATGACCGCAGAACCTGGGTGAAAACCTACAATACAGGTGTGCTTCTTTTGCATGGTTACGACGAAGACACCCTATCGTATATTTTGGAAAAGAGTCTCTACAAAGAACGCCCGATCATTCGTGTGAATACGGTGTCTGGCCCAATTCCAATAAGTACTTGCCAGGAATTTTTCACCCTCCGAGGCTCTGACCGCCGATCCATCGACCGCCGCAATGTTGCTTGGCATCACTATAGATCATGCGATGAGGAGGCGGCACAAGTAAAGCTGGCTCCGACTGAACACTTGCGCTTTGATCCTCTCGAGACGATGCGAGAGCTCGTCACAACACTGCCGATACGGTCCTTCAACCTACCGCCGCAAGTGTTGCAGCACTTGCGGCGATTTCCTGCAAACGCAACCATCCTGACGTTGTGGCCACACGGGAATGACGACAGCCGCCCTGGGTTACGCCCGCCCTATCGATACATCGAACGATCCGTTGGCAAGCTGGTTTTCTCGTGGGGTATCATGTCTTTTGGTATCTCCGGCTTTGGCGATTTTGACGGGGATGGCATCCAAGACGTGCTGTTCGACTTAAGCGTCAGCGAGGAGTTCCGTTGGCGCGGCGACTGCCGCAGCAGCTCCATTCTGCGTGTTTCGCGCCTCGAACCCGGTGGCCCGTTGGTACCCCATCAGATCGCCCATGTGCATCGCCAATGCGAAGGTCGAGCCTTCGACCGCAGGCAGCCCTAGCTCAGACCAAGACACGTGCTTCTGGGCCGCCGCTTTGCGCTATGGAATGCCTTCTTTTGCGCTCGTGAATACTACTTTCGATAGCTTTTATGCAATTTTATGACTATAGTAGCCTCTCGGAGTCCACAGTGCCGACCACCACACCACCCGCGTGAAAGTCGACGAGATCGGCCTCGGCGCAGGCCTGGTCGACGCGCTGCACGCGACTGGCGTGCCCGTCACCGGCATCAACGTCGCCAGAGCAGCCCACGAGCCCGCGCGCTTCGTCAACCGCCGGGCCGAGCTCTGGTGGCGCCTGCGCCAGCGCGCCGAGGCAGCCGAGCTCGACCTACCAGCCGATGATGCGCTCGCCGCTGCACTCGCGAGCCTGCGCTGGGCGCTCGACGGCAAGGGCCGGATCGCGCTCGACGCCAAATCCGAGCAGCGCCGCGCCCTCGGCCGCTCCCCCGATCGCGCAGACGCCATCCTGCTCGCCTTTGCCG
>JAAFHH010000500.1 GCA_013297545.1 Alphaproteobacteria bacterium | reverse complement strand
GGCGGCTGACCAGCCAGTCTACGGCGTGACCACCGGGCTTGGCGGCAATGTCGCAACCCGCCTGTCGCCGGCAGACCAGCTCGCATTCCAAGACCGGGTGCCGCGGGCACGGGCCTGCGCGGTGGGTGAACGCCTGCCGGTTGAAGATGTCCGCGCGATCATGCTGGTGCGGCTGGCGGGTCTCGCGACCGGTGGGGCGGGTGCCAGCCCCGCCACCATCGAAGCCCTGGCGGCCGCGCTCAACGCTGGCATCCACCCCGTCGTACCGCGCACTGGATCGGTTGGGGTGGGCGACTTGCAGGCGCTTGCCCACATCACCCTCGCCCTGATGGGGGAGGGGGAGGTGGACTACCTCGGCACCACCCGCCCGGCGGCAGAAGCTTTAGCGGCTGCTGGCCTGCCGCCCCTGCGGCTGGCGATCAAAGACGGCATCGCCATGGTCGGCATCAATGCCCAGTCCGTCGGCCAGGGTGCCTTGGTGGTGACCGATGGCATCCAGGCGCTGGGCGCAATCGCCTGTGCGGCCGCCCTGCAGTTCGAGGGATTTCGTGCGAGCCTGTCACCACTCGACCCGCGGGTGCAGGCGGCGCGGCCAACGCCGTGTGCGCCTGATGCCGCGGCCGAGCTCTTGCGCCTGCTCGCTGGCAGTGGCCTGCACCAGCCAGACCCGGCGCGCCACGTCCATGATCCCTTGTGCTTTCGGTCCTACGCGCAAGTGCAGGGGGCCGCGCGCGACAGCCTGGTGCGGGCGCGCGCCCTGGTGCAGTTGGAACTGAATAACCCCGGCGACAATCCCTTGGTGCTGCGCGACACCGGGGAGATTTTGCACAACAGCAACTTCGACATCGTGGCATTGGCGCTGGCGTTCGAAACCCTGGGCCAAGCGCTTGCCCATGTGGCGAGTGCGGCGTGCTGGCGCGCCTTCAAGCTGATGTCGCCCAATTTCACCGATCTGCCGCGGTTCTTGTCGCCGCTCGGCACCAATCGATCGGGCTTTGCGACCTCGCAGAAAACTCTGGCGGCGTTGGAGGCAGAGATCCGGCACCTCGCCAACCCGGTCAGCCTGGGTGCGCTGCCCTTGGCCGATGGGCAAGAAGACGTGGCGCAAATGGCACCCGCCGTGGTCGCCAAAACCGCGGAGATCATCGCCCGCCTGCGCTGGATCGCCGCGATTGGGCTGACCGTCGGGGCCCAGGCGATCGAACTTGGGCAACGCAAGCACCTCGGTGTTGGTGCTGCCGCCGTGTTTGAGCGGGTGCGCAGCCTTGCCCCCAGCCTGATCGAGGATCGCCCGCTCGCCCCCGACTATGCCGCGCTGGAGGCGGCCATCCGGGCTGGACACTTCGTGCCACCGCGCGCTTGAGAGTCACTTGCATTCGCATTGGCGCTGAGGCATCTTGGCGTTGCGACTGCTTCGCAGCCGCACCCACCATGCTGAGGACTTGAGATGCGTCTGCCCGCCCTTGCCTGTTTCGCCGCCCTGATCGCGACCCCCGCGCTTGCCGCCGAGGTCAATGTCTATAACAGCCGCCACTACTCGACTGACCGCGAGTTGTGGGAGCTGTTCACCAAATCGACCGGCATCAAAGTGAATGTCGTCGATGGCGAATTCGACGCACTGGCGGCCCGCTTGAAAGCCGAGGGTGCGCGCAGCCCAGCCGACGTGATGATCGCGGTCGACGCCGGCCGCCTCGCCGCTGCTGCCGCCGACGGCCTGTTCCAGCCGCTGCGCTTGCCCGAAGTGGAAGCCGCGATCCCCGCACACTTGCGCGATCCCGATGGCCGCTGGTTCGGGTTTTCCATGCGTGCCCGCGTGTTCGTGGTCCCGAAGGGCCTGGCGGCGGCGGACACACCGCAGCGCTACGAGGATCTGGCCGACGCGCGCTTTCGCGGCCAGGTGCTCGTGCGCTCCGGCACCAACATCTACAATCTCGGCCTGACCTCGTCGGTGCTGGCGGCCGTGGGAGAGCCCGCGACCGAGGCCTGGGCCCGCGGCCTGGTCGCCAACCTCGCCCGCCCCCCGCGCGGCGGCGATGCCGACCAGATCCGCGCCGTCGCCGCCGGTGAAGGCCGCATCGGCATCACCAACACCTACTACCTCGGCAACCTCGCCCGTTCCGCCCGCGCCGACGAACGCGCGATCGCTGAGAGTGTGCGCGTCGTGTTCCCGAACCAAGCCGACCGCGGCACCCACGTGAACGTCTCCGGTGCCGGCATCGTGCGCTCCGCCCCCAACGTGGAAAACGCCCGCAAGCTGTTGGCGTTCTTTGCCTCGGCTGAGGCCCAGCGCTACATCGCGGATGTGAACATGGAATACCCAGCCAACCCGGCCGTGGAACCGCATGCGTTCTTGCGTGAGCTGGGCAACTTCAAAGCCGACCAGCTGAACGCCAGCGCCTATGCCCAGACCAACGGGCAGGCGCGCCGGATCAACGAGCGGGCGGGGTGGAACTAGGCCGCTCGCCAGAGATCCACGCGCGTTTGAGTGTTGATCCAGAACGCCGCGCTGGTGCCGAGCAGGTTTGCGAGGCCCAGCGCGGTTTCTTGCGTGATGGCCAGGCGGCTCTCGCAGAGATCCTGCGCCTGATTGAGCGATAGGCCGAGTGCGTGCGCAAGGTGCGCGTGTGAGATCCCCAGCGGCTGCAGGAACTCCTCCACCAGGATGTCTCCTACGGGCTCTGGTTGGCGCTTCGTCATCAGCATGGCGATATCCCTGCGATCATCAAAAGGCCGCACCTACGTCGGTGGCCATTTCCTTAGGGCCCCAACTCTCGTTACTATACCCCAAAGGCGATACATGCGCGAGCAGATCCCACATGGTCTCACGCACCCGCATCGCCAGACATCGCAGCACCCCTCCCCCCGCAAGCGGGGGGAGGTCGGG
>JAAFHH010000515.1 GCA_013297545.1 Alphaproteobacteria bacterium | reverse complement strand
ACACGACGATGCCCGAGGCAGCACCTGGCGAGGCTGGCAAGCCCTTGGACAAGATCGTGCGCGCGGCCTTCGGATCGAGGCGCGGGTGCAAGATCTGATCGAGCGAGCGCGGGTCGATCCGGGAGATCGCCTCTTGGCGGGTGATCAGCCCTTCGCCCACCATGTCGACGGCGATCTTGAGGGCAGCTTGCGCGGTGCGTTTGCCGGAGCGGGTTTGCAGCATGTAGAGCTTGCCACTCTGCACCGTAAACTCGATGTCCTGGACATCGCGGTAGTGCTTTTCCAGCACGCCGCGCACCCGGTCGAGTTCGGCGAACACCTGCGGCATGGATTCTTCCATCGCCGGCAGCTTGGAGGCTTGCGCCAGCTTGCCGGCGATCGTGATTTGCTGCGGGGTACGGATGCCCGCGACCACGTCTTCGCCCTGCGCGTTGATCAGATACTCGCCGTAGAATTCCTTCGCACCCGTTGATGGGTTGCGGGTGAACGCGACACCGGTTGCGCAATCGGTCCCCATGTTGCCGAACACCATGGCTTGGACCGTCACCGCCGTGCCCCAGCTTTCAGGAATCCCATGGAGGCGGCGGTAGACGATCGCGCGCTGGTTCATCCAGCTTTTGAACACCGCCCCAATCGCGCCCCACAGCTGCGCTTGCGGGTCTTGTGGGAATTCGTGGCCGAGTTCCGCTTGCACCAGCTCTTTGTATTCCGCCACCACTTGGCGCCAGTCATCAGCACTGAGGTCGGTGTCCAAAGTCAGGGCATGGTCATCCTTGATGCGGTTCAGGATTTCTTCGAAGTGATGGTGGTCGAGATCAAGCACCACGTTCGAATACATCTGAATGAACCGGCGGTAACTGTCGTAGGCAAACCGCGCATCGCCCGACCGCTTGGCCAAGCCTTCGGCAGTTGCGTCGTTGAGGCCAAGGTTGAGGACTGTGTCCATCATCCCCGGCATCGAGGCGCGAGCACCGGAGCGCACGGACACGAGCAGCGGGTTCGCCGCCTCGCCAAAACGGGCACCAACCGATGTCTCAATCGCCGCCACCGCCTCTGCCACAGCTTCGGTGAGGCCAGCGGGGTAGCGCTTGCCATTGGCGTAGAACGCCGTGCACACCTCGGTCGTGATGGTGAACCCGGCGGGTACGGGCAATCCCAGCAGGCTCATCTCCGCCAGATTGGCCCCCTTGCCGCCGAGCAAGTTCTTCATGTCGGCGCGGCCATCGGCGGTGCCGTCACCGAAGCGGTAAACCCAAGCCGTGGTCTGGGCGAGCGTGGCGGCAGCAGTCATGGCGGAGACCTCCTCAAACTCAGCCTTCGACGGCGGCGAAATCGGCCACCCGGTCGAAGGTCTGGCGCACCGCCGCCAACAGGGCAAGGCGGTTGAGCCGTAGGGACGCGTCAGATGAATTCACAGTGACGGTTTCGAAAAACCGATCAAGCGGCTGGCGCAGGCCACTGAAGGCCGCCAGCGCACGCACGGGGTCATCGGGGATGCCGACGGCGGTGAGTGCCTGCCACAGCAGCTGTTCGGCCGGATCGGCCAGCTGGTCCGCGGCGACGGTGGCGGTGTAGCGGCGCCCATCGCGCTTTTCTTCGATGCGCAGGATATTGGCGCTGCGCTTATAGGCGGCGAGCAGGTTCGCCCCATCCTCGGTGCCGAGGAACTGGCCGAGTGCCTCCAAGCGCCGTTCAATCTCCACCAGGTCCAAGCTCTGGCTGCCGGCGAGCACGGCAGCGACGCGACCGGGCGCGTGGCCAGCGTCGCGCAAGGCGACCGTTAGGCGTTCGGTGACAAAGGTTTGGATCGCCTCTAGCGGCACCGGCACGGGCGTCGGCACGGCGGCGAGCCAGGTCGCAAGATTCAAGCTGATACGATTTTCCCGCACCAGACGGATGATGCCGAGTGCGGCCCGGCGCAGACCGAACGGATCACCGGACCCCGTCGCCCGTTCCCCCGCCGCCATCAGCGAGACCAAGTGGTCGAGCTTGTCTGCGAGGGCGACTGCAACGGACACCGGCGCCGTCGGGCACGGCTCGTTCGGGCCAGCGGGCTGATAGTGCTCCGCGATCGCGGCTGACACGTCCGGCGTCTCGCCCTGCCGTGCGGCGTAGTAGCGCCCCATGATGCCCTGGAGTTCTGGAAACTCGCCCACCATGCCGGAGGCGAGATCGCACTTTGCCAGACGTGCGGCGCGCTCCGCCTGATCGGCGTCGGCCCCAACAAGTGGCGCCAGACCGCGCGCCAGGGTCGCGATCCGCGCCACGCGCTCCGCCACCGTGCCGAGCTTGGCGTGGAACACGCGGGCTTCCAGCTGCGGCGCGAAATCGGCCAGCGGCTGCTTGCAGTCCTGATCCCAAAAGAAGCGCGCGTCCGATAGGCGGGCGCGCAGCACCCGCTCGTTCCCGGCGACAATCGCCGCCCCACCATCGGGCGTTGCCATGTTGGCGACGACGATGAAGCAGTCCGCGAGCCGACCATCCGGGGTGCGGCAGGCAAAGTACTTCTGGTGGCTGCGCATGGAGGTGGTCATCACCTCCGCCGGCAAGTCCATGAACGCCGGATCAATCCGGCCGATCAGCGGCACCGGCCAGTCGACCAAGCCCGCCACCTCGTCGAGCAAGCCAGCATCCGGCACAACCGTGAGACCCGCAGCGGCGGCGAGTGCAGCCGCACCCGTCTCGATCGCCTGACGCCGTTCCGCCCGGTCGAGCATGACGTAGGATTTGGCGAGGCCGGCTTTGTACTCGGCGGCCGAGGTGACCGCGAACGGTGCAGGTGCCAAGAACCGGTGGCCGCTGGTTTCCCCACTGAAGGCGAGTTCCGGCTGGA